>NZ_BCBD01000004.1:0-89463 GCF_001320345.1 Pseudomonas sp. NBRC 111127
GAACAGGGAGCATACGAGCCTTTACAGCGGGTCTGTCCATTTGCCATGAATGCATTACGTCGTTTTGTTCTGATTCTGTGCCTTGCGGCCCCGTGCTGCGCCGCCGCGGGCCTGGCCTTCGCTGCGCAGCCGGCGCAGGCCCAGCAGGCACAGACAAAAAACGCCGCCAAGCCTGCGCAGAAGCCGGTGACCCGCAAAGCCCCTGCCAAGAAAGCGCAACCGCCAAGCAAGGCAGTTGCCAAGCCGCTGCCCAAGGCAAAGCTGGACCTGAGCCTGCCCACCGACCTGGTCGACAACCTTGAGCCAGACGTAGGGACACCTTCGCCGATCCAGCGCCGCAAACCGCTGCTGCCCCCTATGTTCCGGGACAAGCCGGAAGCCGACGACAGCCCGTTCCAGCTCAATGGCCGCTTGATCAACAATGAAATGCAGCTGCAACTGCGCAATGACAGCCGGCGTGAAGTGGAAGGTGCGGCCATCGATTTCGAGTACCGGCAGTAAGGGGCAAACTGACTGCCGGGTCATGTCATTTTTCATCGTGCCAGCAATTTCAAACACCTGTTTGGGCGGGTACTATCCAGGGGCGTTCGTCCCGTTACTTGTTTCAGGGAGTCCTGAGTTTGGTGAATCGCCATGAACTGCCGTGAGGGCTGCGGTGCCTGCTGCATTGCCCCGTCCATCACCTCTGCCATGCCGCGCATGCCCAATGGCAAGCCAGCTGGCGAGCGCTGCCTGCACCTGACGGCGGCCAACCTCTGCGACCTGTTCGGCAAGCCTGAGCGGCCAGCAGTGTGTGGCGGGTTCAAGGCAGATGTCGAGGTGTGTGGCAGTGACCGTGACGAAGCGATCAGGATTCTTGGCTGGTGGGAGCAGATGACGGCGGCGTGAAAGGCTGGATCTTCGACAACAAGGATAAACATGATGAGATCGTTAAAGCGTATTGCACTGCTGTGTGGCGTGGGTGTTCTGCTTTCGCCGGCGGCCTGGGCCGAAAACTGGCAAGTGGCCAAGGACGAGGAGGGCATCAAGGTGTCCCTCAGCGAAGTCGCTGGCTCCAAGTACAAGGCCTATCGCGGGGTGACCGTGATCAAGGCGCCGCTGGCCAAGGTCGAGGCACTGCAGGAAGACGCGGCCGGGGCATGTGCATGGATCCACGAATGCAAATCGCAGAAGCTGCTCAAGCATGAAGGTAACCAGAGCTGGACCTACACCCAGTTCAATACGCCATGGCCGGTGACGCCGCGCGATTCGGTGCTGCATATCACCACTGTCAAGGAGGCTGATGGCAGCGTCACCCGCAACCTGAAAGAAGAGCCGACCTACCTGCCGGAAGAGAAGGGCTTCGTGCGGGTGGCTAAAGTCGAAGGGTTCTGGAAGCTGGTGCCCAAGGGCGACACCACCGAAGTGACCTACCAGGTGCATACCGAGCCGGGTGGCAGCGTGCCGGCGATGGTCGCCAACAAGTTTGTGGTGGATTCGCCGTTCAATACCCTCAAACAGCTGCGTGAACGGGCTGAGAAGAACTGAGGCCTCGCACTGCCTGTAGCGCCTTCAGGTGATGGCGCTACAGCGGGCACCAGCGTCAATAAAAGAACGCCATTATTTGAGCGTTGCTGGAAGTTTGACAGCATAAATTTTTGGGCTTAGATTCAAACTCAGTGAGCCATTTCCTGCCCCCCTCTCGTGCTCACGCCAACTATAAAAAACGTGCTGCGTTTTTCTTCTGCTTTATAACTTCAAGACCTACGCCTTACCCACTTGTACCTCTGCGCTTGCGGGCCGTTTTGTCCTCGGTCTGTGCAAGGGCGAGCACTTGCCTATTGATTTTCATCCGCCGCGTGTGTGGGAGATATCATCGTGCATGCTAATCGACTTTCGTTATTGCCCCGGATCGCCGGGTACGGTGTATTGGCTTTCATGGGCTGGTTGCTGTTTTCGACATTGTTCATGCCGTTATTGTCGTCATCGGCAACCCGGGCCATTCTCAACGCACCGGTCATTCTGCTGACCACGCCCATCGATGGCGTGGTGCGTACCTTGAACATTCAGCCAGGCACCACGTTCACCACGGGCCAGGATATCGCAACCATCGAGAACCCCCGGGCGGAACAGGAAACGCTGCTGGGCTTGCAGACACGCCGGCTCACCTTGCAGCAGCAATTGGCGGCCATGGCCAGCCAGGCCGAACACGACCGCAAGTACTACAACGCGCTGGAGATCACCAGTCAGCAGTACCAGGATGCCTATGAGGTGCGCAAGCGCTACGCGCAGAAGGCCCTGAAGGCTGAGAGCGGGGCTGCTGGCGCACGCCTTGCCGATGCCCGGGAAACACTGGCACGTAACCTTGAGCTGTTTCGCCAAGGCGCGGTGAGCGAGGCCGTCGTGGCCAGTTCCCGGGCGCAACTGGCCTCGTTGCAGGCCGATGCCGAGACCATTCGCTCGCGGGTACACATCAACGATGGTGATCTTAATGCGGCCAAGGACCAGGTCTACCTGGACCCCGAGCAATTGCGCATGTTCGACCTCAAGTCGCAGATGACCACGCTGAAACTTAGCCTGGATAATCTGGAACGCAACCGGGTAACCCTCGAAGAAGAACTTTCCCACCTCGACCAGTTGATAGAAAGTGAGCAAAACCGGGTGCGGATGATGGCGGCTTATAATGTGGTGGCGTATGCATCCGGCACGGTGCAAGAGTTGATCGCCCCGCAAGGCACGCAAGTACGGGCGGGTGCAACGCTATTGCGCGCTACCAATTGCAGTCAAAGTTATGTTATTGCGGTATTCCCGGAGCGAATGGCCAGTCGGATCGACCGGGATAGCGAACTGCAAGTATCGATCCGCGGTGTCGCGCAACCGCTGAAAGCCAAAGTCGTGCAGTTGCTGTCAAGCCCGACCGATGTACAAAGCAGCAATTACAGTGTGCCGTTTCCTTATGCCGAGCAGAACTCGGTCTATGTGGTAGGTACGTTCGACAACAACTTGCCGGCCGATGAACGCCTGTTGACCTGCAACCCTGGCAACTGGGTGACCGCGACGGTATCGCGATGAACGGCTGGGTGCTTTTTGCGGGGGTGCTCGGGCTGGTGCTGGGCAGCCAGGCCGTGGCCCTGGAGCCTCGGGCCCGCCTGCAGCACATGACCTGCGCAGGCATCGGGCAGGCGGTGGCGGCTCAAGGCCAAGGGCCGTTGTTGCTGGCCAGCTATCCGCAGCAACCGGGGCAGCCTGCCGTGCCAGGCGTGCTGCAAGGCGTGGCATTCACCTACGACAACGCGTTGGCCAGCATCGCCTTGTTTGCCTGCGGCAATGCGCCAGCTGCCCGACAAATTGCCGACGCTTTGGCCTATGCCATCGATCACGACCCTGAGTACCGCGATGGCCGGGTGCGCAATGCCTACGCCGCTGGCCCGCTGCAGGCCGCGCCTGTGCGGCTGCCGGGCTACTGGAGCGATGAGCGTGCTGCATGGAGCCAGGATGCGTACCAGGTGGGCAGTGCGACCGGTAATCAGGCGTGGGCAGCGCTGGCGTTGCTGGAGGCTTATCGGCACAGCGGTGAAGCGCGTTATTTGCAGGCGAGCAGAAAGGTGCTCGACTGGGCCCGGCGCACCACCTTCGACAAGGGGCCACCGGCAGGCTTCAACGGAGGCATTTACGGGTTCGCCGCTGCCCCGCAGGTGCAAACCTGGAAGTCCACTGAGCATAACGTCGATCTGGCGGCAGCCTGGGCCTCGTTGGCGCGGCTGGACAACGATAGCGAAGCTGGCCGGCAGGCGCGCATCGCCCGCGGCTTCGTCGAGGCCCACTGGGATGCCGGCCAAGGCCGGTTCCTGATCGGTACCTTGCCCGATGGCCGAACACCGCAGACGCAGCAGTCTGGCCTGGATGCGCAGATCTGGCCGCTGATTGCCATTGCCGACGCACCGCAGCAGTGGCTGCAGGCACTGACGTTCGTGGAGCGGGCCCATGGTTTCGCTCAGGGCTATGGCTTCAAGCAGGACCCTGACGGTATCTGGACCGAAGGCACGGCGCAGGTGGCGGCCGTTGCCAGCCTTCGCGGCCTGGTGCCCCTGGCGCAGCCATTGTGGCCGTTGTTGCTGGCGCAACAGGCTGGCGATGGCTGGCTGTACGCCACCCCGGAGGCACAGGTCAGCACGGGGCTGAGCGTGGGGCCGGACTCGACCCATGACGATTTCCTGTACTTCCACCTGCCCCATTTGGGCGCCACGGCATGGGCGGCGATCGCTGCCACCGGCGTCAACCCTTTCACTGGCGATTACAAGGCCCACTGACATGCAAGCACTGGACGCGACACAACTGCTGCAAATCAACCTGTGGACGCTGGCCATCGTGGTCCTGCTGAGTTGCATGGCCCACCGCGAGCAATGGCTGGCGCGCCTGCTGTTTGGCGCGCTGACCGCGGCACTGCTGGTCAGGTACGTGGCCTGGCGGTTCGCCGACACCTTGCCTGACAGCCGCGCGGGGTTCGCCACGGTATGGGCTTATGGCTTCCTGTTCTTCGAGTTGTTGGGCATTGCCTATACCTTGTTTTCGATCGTGGTGATGTGCCGGCGCAGCGATCACCGCTACGCCGCGGACGCTGGCGAGCAGCGCTTGCGCGCGATGGGGGCCGAGGCGCCAGCGGTCGATGTGTTCATCTGCACCTACAACGAAGGGCTCGAGGTTCTGGAGAAGACCATCATTGCCGCGCAGGCCATGGACTACCCCAACTTCACCCTCTGGGTGCTGGATGACACGCGGCGGGACTGGCTGCGCGACTACTGCGCGAGCATGGGGGTGCGTTACACGCGGCGCGATGACAACCTGCACGCCAAGGCGGGCAACCTGAACAACGGCCTGCGCCAGTCGGCAGCCAGTACCAACGCGCCGTACATACTGGTGCTGGATGCAGACTTCGCCCCGCAGCGGCCGATTCTGCTGCGGACCTTGGGGTTGTTCCAGGACCCTAAGGTCGGGTTGGTGCAGACCCCGCAGTTCTACTACAACCCGGACCCCATCCAGCATAACCTGGGGTCGGCAAACAGCTGGGTGGATGAGCAACGGGTATTCTTCGATGTGTTCCAGCCTGCCAAGGATGCCTGGAACGCAGCGTTCTGCGTGGGCACTTCGTTCGTGGTGCGGCGTGATCTGGTCGAGCGCATGGGTGGTTTTCCGACGGGGTCGGTCTGTGAGGACATCTACACGTCCTACCGCCTGATGCAGGTGGGCTACATCACCCGCTGGCTGAACGAGCGTTTGTCCATCGGGCTGTCTGCCGAGGGCCTGACCGAGTACATCAACCAGCGTGGCCGCTGGTGCCTGGGGACGATCCAGGTGGCCTTGCTGCGCCAGGGGCCGCTGTTCGGTCGCGGCTATGGCCTGAACGATCGCCTGCATTACCTGCACGGCCTGCTGCATTGGTGCTCCAAGCCCTTCATCCTGATGATGCTGGTGTCGCCGGTGCTGTATTGGTATTTCGGCATTGCCGGTTTCTATGCAACGCCGGCAGCGTTTCTGGCCTTCGGTATGCCGGCGCTGATCGCCTATTGGGGTTACAGCACCTGGGTGACCGGGCGGCGTTCACTGCCGATCTTCACCGAGGTGACGCAGATCGTTTGCGCATTGGCGGTGACCGCGACCCTGATCAGTGCTGCGATTCGCCCGTTCGGGCGGCCTTTCAAGGTGACGGCCAAAGGCCTGGACCGCTCACAGACCCAGGTGCACTGGAAGCTGTTCGGGTTTTTCCTGGCCTTGAGTGTGTTGGCGCAGGTCGGCGCAATCACGGCGATCAGCACTGCCAGCCGACTGGACGGCAATATGCTGTTCAACCTGAGCTGGACGGTGCTGGTGCTGCTGTACAACCTGGCGACACTGGTGGCCTGCGTTGATCGGCCACGGCTACACGGCGAGGAGCGCTTTCCGTTTGCTCGGCCCACCCAGCTGCGCCTGGGCACCGGTACGCTGGGTGGGCAACTGGTCGATATCTCGATCAGCGGGGCGGCGTTCGAAGGCGCCATGGCCGGCGAGGTGCCGTGCGGCAGGCGTGGCCAGGTATGGGTGGACAAGGTGGGCTGGCTGGGGGCAGAGGTGGTACGCCGGGATGGCAGCCAACGGCTGGGGCTGCGCTTCGTGGCGGTGCATGAGGCGCAGCGGCGCGCGCTGATCACCAGGCTGTTCAGCCAGGCCAATCCCAATGTGGCCAGCACGGCGCAACCCGCCACTGCGTTCTTCACACTGCTGCGCCGGGCGCTGCTGGGCGAAGGCGACTGGCGCCTGCGGCTGGTGCGCCGGCCGCGGCAGGCGCCCATCGCCAGCGCGCGGGTGGCTGTGAAACGCCGCAGCGCCCAGCCGGCCCCCCTGCAGGCTTCCAGCGGCCCTCTCGGCGTGCTGGCTCAACTGCGTGCCTTGATGAACAGCGTTTGGTGAGGGAAGGGCCCATGACTAGACCCCTGCAGTGTGTGATGTTGGCCGCTCAACTGTCTTTGGCCGGCTGTTCGCTCGAGCCTGCCTACGAGACACCGGCGTCCCCCATGGACACCGGCTGGCCGGATAGCGTCGAGGCGGGCTGCTGTGATCCGCGAAACGCTTTCGACCCGGATTGGCGAGCGTTCGTCAGTGACAGCCGCTTGCGCCGGTTGATCGAGTTAGCCCTGGTCGACAACCGTGACTTGCAGCAAGCCGCAGCCAGCGTGGCGCAGGCCAGGGCAGGCTATCAGGGCGCCGCGGCAGCGCTGTACCCCAGCCTGGGCGTCGACACCTATGCCGGGCGCGCAAAGTTGCCGGCGCTGGAGCAAACCCCCGGGGGCGGCTCCAGTGCCGGTAGTGTGGCCAACACCTTCCAGGCCACCGTGGGGTTCACGGCCTATGAGCTGGACTTCTTCGGCCGGGCGCGAAGCCAGGCCCATGCGGCCGAGGCGCGCTTTCATGCCACGCTGGCCGACTACCAGGCTGCACGCATGGCCTTGATCGGCGAAGTGGCCGGGACCTGGCTGACGCTCAAGGCCAATCAGAGCTTGCTTGGGCTGGCAGAGCGCACATTCGAATCCCAGCAGCATTACGGGCAATTACTGCGTTCCAGTTTCAACCTGGGTTCGACCGCACGCATCGATGTCCACCAAGCCGATGCCATCACCAACACTGCTGCCGTGCAAGTCAGTACCTACCGGATGCAAGTGGCGCAGAACCTCAATGCTTTGCGGGTGCTGGTAGGGCAAACGGTACCGGCCGGGCTGTTGCCGGAGGGCCAGCTTGGGGCGCAGATGGCGACAGCCGATGTACCCGCCGGGGTGCCTTCAAGCCTGCTTGAGCGGCGGCCCGATATCCGGGCGGCGCAGGCTCAGCTACGCGCTGCCAATGCAGAAATCGGCAGTGCGCGGGCCGCCTATTTCCCCAGCTTTTCGTTGACAGGCGCGCTGGGTAGCCTGAGTGGGGACTTTTCGCGGCTGCTGACAAGCCCGGCTCAGTTCTGGAACCTGGCGGCGCTCGGTTCGCTGACATTGCTCGATGCCGGCCAGCGCAGTGCAGGGGTTGATGCCACTTGGGCCCAATACGACCAGCGTGTGGCTGCTTACGAGCAGACCGTGCTCAACGCCTTCCGTGAAGCGGCCAATGCGTTGAATGCGCGGCAGGAGATGCTGCCGCAGGTCGCGGCCCAGCGGCAGCTGGTCGAGGACTATGAGCAAGCCTACCGGCAGTCGCGGCTGCGTTTCGAGGCAGGTCTGGACAGCTACTTCTCGACCATGGACGCCCAGCGCTCGCTGTTCGGTGCGCAGCAGCGTTGGCTGGAGCTGGAGCTGGCGCGCGAGATCAACCAGGTGAACCTGTTCAAGGCGCTCGGGGGTGGCTGGTCACCGGGGCCGACGGCAATCGTGGGCAGTGCTGCGCAAGTCGCACGCTAGTTGGCCTGGGTGGCTGATGCGTATCGCCGGGGGAGGGCATGAGCCAGCCCTTGGGCCGCGCGACACCAGGCGTGCGCGCGGCCCAAGGGCTGGCCGGGGGGGCTGAAGCGTTACCCGATCAAGCCTTACTTGCGGTCGCCGAGGGCAACGATGTCGCGCTTCTGCTCGCCGGTGTACAGCTGGCGCGGACGGCCGATCTTGTACGGGCTGGAGAGCATTTCCTTCCAGTGCGAAATCCAGCCCACGGTACGTGCCAGGGCGAAGATCACGGTGAACATGCTGGTTGGAATGCCGATCGCCTTGAGGATGATCCCCGAGTAGAAGTCGACGTTCGGGTACAGCGAGCGCTCGATGAAGTACGGATCGGTCAGTGCGATCTCTTCCAGGCGCATGGCCAGTTCCAGCTGCGGGTCGTTCTTGATGCCCAGCTCGCGCAGTACTTCATCGCAGGTCTGTTTCATCACGGTGGCGCGCGGGTCACGGTTCTTGTAGACGCGGTGACCGAAGCCCATCAGCTTGAACGGGTCGTTCTTGTCCTTGGCCTTGGCGATGAAGGTGTCGATGTTCGAGACATCGCCGATTTCATCGAGCATGGTCAGTACGGCTTCGTTCGCACCGCCGTGCGCCGGGCCCCACAGGGCAGCGATGCCCGCGGCGATACAGGCGAACGGGTTGGCACCCGACGAGCCGGCCAGGCGAACGGTGGAGGTGGAGGCGTTCTGCTCATGGTCGGCATGGAGGATGAAGATCCGGTCCATTGCCTTGGCCAGTACCGGGCTGATCGGTTTGATCTCGCACGGGGTGTTGAACATCATGTGCAGGAAGTTTTCCGCGTACGACAGGTCGTTGCGCGGGTACATCATCGGCTGGCCCATGGAGTACTTGTAAACCATCGCCGCCAGGGTCGGCATCTTCGCGACCAGGCGCACCGCGGAGATTTCGCGGTGTTGCGGGTTATTGATGTCCAGGGAGTCGTGGTAGAACGCCGACAGGGCGCCGACTACACCGCACATGACCGCCATCGGGTGGGCGTCGCGGCGGAAACCGTTGAAGAACGACTTCAGCTGCTCGTGAACCATGGTGTGGTTTTTCACGGTGCTGACGAACTGCGCCTTCTGCTCGGCATTCGGCAGTTCGCCGTTGAGCAGCAGGTAGCAGGTTTCGAGGTAGTCGGATTGCTCGGCGAGCTGTTCGATCGGGTAGCCGCGGTGCAGCAGGATCCCTTTGTCGCCGTCAATGTAGGTGATCTTCGACTCGCACGAGGCGGTCGCCATGAAACCAGGGTCGAAGGTGAAGTGACCAGTGGCCCCTAACCCGCGGACGTCGATTACATCAGGACCAACGGTGCCGGTTAAAATGGGCAGCTCGACGGGGGCAGCGCCCTCGATGACCAACTGCGCTTTTTTGTCAGCCATGTGGCCTCCTATTAATGCTTGAAATCATCAGACAGACCCCCCACGCAGGGCCCGCACCACTATAGAGGGATAAATTCAGATGTCAATTTGCCTAAAGGCTTGTTGAATCAGGCATTCAAGCCTGATTTTTCCCGAAATTCTCGCCCATTTACGCCTTTTGTTCATTAAAGGCAATGCGCTATTTGGGCTACCCCGTCACGTTGTCATAAGCAGCCTAACTGTCTATACTCGGCACCCGACCGCCAGGGGCTTGCAAGCCCGAACTGCTGGGGGTCGCCGTTCCCTGGGTGGTGGGTACCTGACCAGTACACTTACCAACAACTTTGCCCTGATTCGCTAGGGGCTCTTCAGTGTGAAAAAAGCCGTGAAAAGCCAACGACCTGTAAACCTAGACCTAAGGACCATCAAGCTCCCTGTCACTGCGTACACGTCCATCCTGCACCGTATCTCCGGCGTCATCCTGTTCATCGGCCTTGCCATCATGCTTTATGCACTGGGCAAATCGCTGGGTTCCGAGGAAGGCTTCGGCGAGGTGAAGGCGTGTCTGACCAGCCCGCTGGCCAAGTTCGTGACCTGGGGGCTGTTGTCTGCCCTGCTTTATCACCTCGTGGCAGGTGTTCGTCACCTGATCATGGACATGGGCATCGGCGAGACGCTGGAAGGCGGCAAGCTGGGCTCGAAAATCGTGATCGTCATCTCCGTGGTGCTGATCGTTCTGGTGGGAGTTTGGGTATGGTAACCAATGTCACGAACCTGTCGCGTTCGGGCCTCTATGACTGGATGGCGCAGCGCGTATCTGCGGTCGTTCTCGCGGCTTATTTCATCTTCCTGATCGGCTACGTGGTCGCCCACCCAGGCATCGACTACACCCAGTGGCATGGTCTGTTCTCCAACAACGCGATGCGAATCTTCAGCTTGCTGGCCCTCGTTGCCCTCGGCGCTCACGCCTGGGTCGGCATGTGGACCATTGCTACCGACTACCTGACGCCTATGTCGTTCGGCAAGTCGGCAACTGCGATTCGTTTCCTGTTCCAGGCGGTATGCGGCGTTGCGATGTTCGCTTACTTCGTCTGGGGTGTGCAGATTCTCTGGGGTATCTGATTCATGGCTAGCATTCCAACCATTTCTTTCGACGCCATCATCATCGGTGGCGGCGGCGCCGGCATGCGCGCTGCGCTGCAACTGGCGCAAGGCGGCCACAAGACTGCCGTAGTCACCAAGGTCTTCCCGACCCGTTCGCACACTGTATCCGCCCAGGGTGGCATCACCTGCGCCATCGCTTCGGCCGACCCGAACGACGACTGGCGCTGGCACATGTACGATACCGTCAAGGGTTCCGACTACATCGGCGACCAGGACGCTATCGAATACATGTGTCAGGAAGGCCCGGCTGCCGTGTTCGAGCTGGACCACATGGGCCTGCCGTTCTCGCGTACCGAAACCGGCCGTATCTACCAGCGCCCGTTCGGTGGCCAGTCCAAGGACTTCGGTAAAGGTGGCCAGGCCGCCCGTACCTGCGCGGCGTCCGACCGTACCGGTCATGCGCTGCTGCACACCCTGTACCAGGGTAACCTGAAGGCCGGCACCACCTTCCTCAACGAGTACTACGCCGTTGACCTGGTGAAAAACAAGGAAGGCGCTTTCGTTGGTGTGATCGCGATCTGCATCGAAACCGGCGAAACCATGTACATCAAGTCCAAGGCTACCGTGTTGGCCACTGGCGGTGCCGGTCGTATCTACGCCTCCACCACCAACGCCCTGATCAACACCGGTGACGGTATCGGCATGGCCCTGCGTGCAGGCGTTCCGGTGCAGGACATCGAAATGTGGCAGTTCCACCCGACCGGCATCGCCGGCGCCGGTGTACTGGTCACCGAAGGTTGCCGTGGTGAGGGTGGCTACCTGATCAACGCCCACGGCGAGCGCTTCATGGAGCGTTACGCGCCGAACGCCAAAGACCTGGCCGGCCGCGACGTGGTCGCCCGTTCCATGGTCAAGGAAATCATCGCCGGCAACGGCGTGGGCCCGAACAAGGACCACGTGCTGCTGAAGCTGGACCACCTGGGCGAAGAAGTGCTGCACAGCCGCCTGCCAGGTATCTGCGAGCTGTCCAAGACCTTCGCCCACGTCGACCCGGTTGTCGCGCCGGTGCCGGTGGTTCCGACCTGCCACTACATGATGGGTGGTGTTGCCACCAACATTCATGGCCAGGCCATCACCATGGACGAAGAAGGCAAGGATCACATCATCCCTGGCCTGTTCGCCGTAGGTGAAGTTGCGTGCGTATCGGTACACGGTGCCAACCGCCTGGGCGGCAACTCGCTGCTCGACCTGGTGGTATTCGGCCGTGCTGCCGGCCTGCACCTGGAGAAGGCACTGAGCGACGGTATCGAGCACCTCGACGCCAGCGACACCGATATCGATGTTGCCCTGAACCGCCTGAACAAGCTCAACGAGCGTACTTCCGGTGAAGACGTAGCCAGCCTGAAGCGCGAGCTGCAGAGCTGCATGCAGAACTACTTCGGTGTGTTCCGTACCGGCGAATACATGCAGAAGGGTATCGAGCAACTGGCCGGCCTGCGTGAGCGCATCGCCAACGTCAAGATCAACGACAAGTCCCAGGCCTTCAACACCGCGCGTATCGAAGCGCTGGAGCTGCAGAACCTGCTGGAAGTCGCCGAAGCTACCGCCATCGCGGCCGAAGCCCGTAAAGAGTCCCGTGGCGCTCACGCCCGTGAAGACTTCGAAGACCGTGACGACGAAAACTGGCTGTGCCACACCCTGTACTACCCGGGTGAGAAGCGCGTTGCCAAGCGTGGCGTCAACTTTGCGCCGAAGACTGTTCCAGCCTTCGAACCAAAAGTCCGGACTTACTAAGGGTGGCTGCTATGTTGAAAGTCGAAGTTTATCGTTACAACCCGGATACCGATTCGGCGCCAAAAATGGAGTCGTTCGACGTCGATACCGGCGGCAAGGACTTGATGGTGCTGGACGTACTGGCCCTGATCAAGGAAAAGGACGAAGGTTTCTCGTACCGTCGTTCCTGCCGTGAAGGCGTGTGCGGTTCCGATGGCATGAACATGAACGGCAAGAACGGCCTGGCCTGCATCACCCCGCTGTCGGCGGTGGTCAAGGGCAACAAGCTGGTTCTGCGCCCTCTGCCAGGCCTGCCGGTCATTCGCGACCTGGTGGTCGACATGAGCATCTTCTACAAGCAGTACGAGAAGGTGAAGCCGTTCCTGCAGAACGACACGCCGGCCCCGGCCATCGAGCGCCTGCAGTCGCCGGAAGACCGCGAAAAGCTGGACGGCCTGTACGAGTGCATCCTGTGCGCTTGCTGCTCGACTTCCTGCCCGTCGTTCTGGTGGAACCCGGACAAGTTCCTGGGCCCGGCCGCGCTGCTGCAGGCTTACCGTTTCCTGGCCGACAGCCGCGACACCAAGACTCAGGAGCGCCTGGCGTCCCTGGATGACCCGTTCAGCGTATTCCGCTGCCGCGGGATCATGAACTGCGTGAACGTTTGCCCGAAAGGTCTCAACCCGACCAAGGCAATCGGCCACGTACGTAACATGCTGCTGCAAAGCGGCACCTGATACACAGTGTTGTACCTGCAGTAAGCCGAGGTGCGGGCGGTGAGCCCGCACTGAGGTAAAACCCGAGCAAGGGCCCAAAAAGCCCGCGCTCATTACCTATGAAGATATGAGACCAGCAGGGGCTTTCCGGGCTGGTACCCGGAAAATCAGCAGGATCCAGGTGGCGTGGTTCAGTCGCTGTTTTCGGACTTTTCCAGGTTTGCTTCGGCTCTCGCCGATCAGTCCCCTAATCGAGGGTGACCAAGCATGCAAGAAAGCGTGATGCAGCGCATGTGGGATAGCGCCCACCTTTCAGGTGGTAACGCTGCATATGTGGAAGAGCTCTACGAGCTCTACCTGCACGACCCTAACGCTGTGCCAGAAGAGTGGCGCACTTACTTCCAGAAGTTGCCAGCCGACGGCAGCACCGCTACTGATGTATCGCACTCGACAATCCGCGACCATTTCGTACTGCTGGCAAAGAACCAGCGCCGCGCCCAACCGGTATCTGCCGGGAGCGTGAGCAGTGAACACGAGAAGAAGCAGGTTGAAGTTCTGCGACTGATCCAGGCCTATCGTATGCGCGGCCATCAGGCTGCCAAGCTCGACCCGTTGGGGTTGTGGCAGCGCCCTGCGCCCGTAGACCTGTCGATCAATCACTACGGCTTGACCAATGCCGATCTTGATACGACCTTCCGTGCCGGCGACCTGTTCATCGGCAAAGAGGAGGCGAGCCTACGCGACATCCTGGATGCACTCCAGAAGACATATTGTCGCACCATTGGCGCCGAGTTCACCCACATCGTCGATTCCGAGCAGCGCAGCTGGTTCCAGCAGCGCCTGGAGAGCGTGCGCGGCCGTCCGGAATACTCCGCTGACGTGCAGGCCCACCTGCTCGAGCGCGTTACCGCCGGTGAAGGCCTGGAAAAATACCTGGGCACCAAGTACCCAGGCACCAAGCGCTTCGGCCTGGAAGGTGGCGAGAGCCTGATCCCGATGCTGGACGAAATGATCCAGCGTTCCGGCTCCTACGGCACCAAGGAAGTGGTCATCGGCATGGCCCACCGTGGCCGTCTGAACGTGCTGGTGAACACCTTCGGCAAGAGCCCGCGCGAGCTGTTCGACGAGTTCGAAGGCAAGAAGATGAACGAGCTGGGCTCCGGTGACGTGAAATATCACCAGGGCTTCTCCTCGAACGTGATGACCTCCGGTGGCGAAGTGCACCTGGCCATGGCGTTCAACCCGTCCCACCTGGAAATCGTTTCGCCGGTGGTCGAGGGTTCGGTGCGCGCCCGTCAGGACCGCCGCAACGACACCGTTGGCGACAAGGTGCTGCCGATCTCGATCCACGGCGACGCTGCATTCGCCGGCCAGGGTGTGGTCATGGAAACCTTCCAGATGTCGCAGACCCGCGGTTTCAAGACCGGCGGCACCGTGCACATCGTGATCAACAACCAGGTTGGTTTCACCATCAGCAACCCGCTGGACGCGCGCTCCACCGAGTACGCCACCGACGTGGCCAAGATGATCCAGGCGCCGATCCTGCACGTGAACGGCGATGACCCGGAAGCAGTGCTGTTCGTCACCCAGCTGGCCATCGACTACCGCATGCAGTTCAAGCGTGACGTGGTCATCGACCTGGTCTGCTACCGCCGTCGCGGCCACAACGAGGCCGACGAGCCGAGCGGCACCCAGCCGCTGATGTACCAGCAGATCACCAAGCAGCGTACCACCCGCGAGCTGTACGCCGAGTCGCTGATCCAGGCTGGCCGTATCGATGCCGAGCGTGCCCAGGCGAAGATCGACGAGTACCGCAACGCGCTGGACAACGGCCTGCACGTGGTGAAAAGCCTGGTCAAGGAGCCGAACCGCGAGCTGTTCGTCGACTGGCGCCCCTACCTGGGCCATGCCTGGACTGCGCGTCACGACACCCGCTTCGACCTCAAGACCTTGCAGGACCTGTCGGCCAAGCTGCTGGAAATCCCGGAAGGCTTCGTCGTCCAGCGCCAGGTGGCGAAGATCTACGAAGACCGCCAGAAGATGCAGGCCGGTGGCTTGCCGATCAACTGGGGCTATGCAGAAACCATGGCCTACGCCACCCTGCAGTTCGAAGGTCACCCGATCCGCATGACCGGCCAGGACATCGGCCGTGGCACCTTCTCGCACCGCCATGCAGTGCTGCACAACCAGAAGGATGCCGGCACTTACGTACCGCTGAAGAACCTGTTCCCGGGCCAGCCGATGTTCGAGCTGTACGACTCCTTCCTGTCGGAAGAAGCCGTGCTGGCCTTCGAATATGGCTACTCGACCACCACGCCGAACGCGCTGGTGATCTGGGAAGCCCAGTTCGGCGACTTCGCCAACGGTGCGCAAGTGGTCATCGACCAGTTCATCACCAGCGGCGAGCACAAGTGGGGTCGCCTGTGCGGCCTGACCATGCTGCTGCCGCACGGCTATGAAGGGCAGGGCCCGGAGCACTCCTCCGCGCGCCTGGAGCGTTACCTGCAGCTGTGTGCCGAGCACAACATCCAGGTCTGCGTGCCAACCACGCCGGCGCAGATCTACCACCTGCTGCGTCGTCAGGTCATTCGCCCGCTGCGCAAGCCGCTGATCGTGCTGACACCGAAGTCGCTGCTGCGTCACAAACTGGCCGTTTCGACCCTGGAAGACCTGGCAGAAGGCTCGTTCCAGACCGTGATCCCGGAAATCGACAACCTCGATCCGGCCAAGGTCGAACGCCTGGTCCTGTGCGGCGGCAAGGTCTACTACGACCTGCTGGAGAAACGCCGTGCCGAGGGCCGCGAAGACATCGCCATCGTGCGTATCGAGCAGCTGTATCCGTTCCCGGAGGACGACCTGGTCGAAATCCTGGCGCCGTACACCAACCTCAAGCATGCCGTGTGGTGTCAGGAAGAGCCGATGAACCAGGGTGCCTGGTACAGCAGCCAGCACCACATGCGCCGTATCCTGGGCCGCCACAACAAGGCACTGGTCCTGGAATACGCCGGCCGCGACGCTTCCGCCGCGCCAGCTTGTGGTTACGCTTCGAAGCACGCCGAACAGCAGGAAAAACTGCTGCAAGACGCCTTCACTGTCTAACGCCTTCGCGCACCTGAAACCGAATTTAAGGAAATACAGATAATGGCTATCGAGATCAAAGCCCCAACCTTCCCGGAATCGGTTGCCGATGGCACCGTTGCCACCTGGCACAAGAAGCCGGGCGAAGCCGTCAAGCGTGACGAGCTGATCGTCGACATCGAGACCGACAAGGTCGTCCTGGAAGTGCTGGCTACCGCTGACGGCGTGCTGGGCGACATCGTCAAGGGCGAGGGCGACACCGTCCTGTCCGACGAGGTGCTGGGTTCGATCGTTGAAGGCGGCGCTGCTGCCGCACCTGCCGCCGCCGCTGCACCTGCCGCTGCACCCGCTGCGGCAGCTGCCGATGCTGGTGAAGAAGACCCGGTCGCCGCCCCGGCTGCGCGCAAGCTGGCCGAAGAAAACGGCATCGACCTGGCCAGCGTTGCCGGTACCGGCAAAGGTGGTCGCGTCACCAAGGAAGACGTGGTTGCAGCGGTTGCCAACAAGAAGTCGGCACCGGCCGCTGCGCCGGCTGCCAAGCCTGCTGCCGCTGCTGCCCCGGTGGTCACCGCTGCTGGCGACCGCACCGAGAAGCGCGTACCGATGACCCGCCTGCGTGCCAAGATCGCCGAGCGCCTGGTAGAAGCCCAGTCGAGCATGGCCATGCTGACCACCTTCAACGAAGTGGACATGACCGAAGTCATGGCCCTGCGTTCGAAGTACAAGGACCTGTTCGAGAAGACCCACAACGGCGTGCGCCTGGGCTTCATGTCGTTCTTCGTCAAGGCTGCCACCGAGGCGCTGAAGCGCTTCCCGGCGGTCAACGCCTCGATCGACGGCAACGACATCGTCTACCACGGCTATGCCGACGTCGGCGTCGCGGTGTCCAGCGACCGTGGCCTGGTGGTACCGGTACTGCGTAACGCCGAATCGATGAGCCTGGCCGAAATCGAAAACGGCATCGCCACCTTCGGCAAGAAGGCCCGTGACGGCAAGCTGTCGATCGAAGAGATGACCGGTGGCACCTTCACCATCACCAACGGCGGTACCTTCGGTTCGATGATGTCGACCCCGATCGTCAACCCGCCGCAGGCCGCGATCCTCGGCATGCACAACATCATTCAGCGCCCGATGGCCGTTAATGGCCAAGTGGTGATTCGCCCGATGATGTACCTGGCGCTGTCCTACGATCACCGCCTGATCGATGGCAAGGAAGCGGTAACCTTCCTGGTCACCATCAAGAACCTGCTGGAAGATCCGTCTCGCCTGCTGCTGGACATCTAATCGCGCGGCTGTAAGCTGCGAGCGGCAAGCTTCAAGTCGAAGCCTGTCTGTCTCGCAGCTTGCAGCTTGCTGCTTGAAGCTCAAAAGGAATCTTTTATGACCCAGAAATTCGACGTAGTGGTAATCGGTGCAGGTCCTGGCGGTTATGTCGCTGCCATCAAGGCCGCACAACTCGGTCTGAAGACTGCCTGCATCGAGAAGTACACCGACGCCGAGGGCAAGCTGGCCCTGGGCGGCACCTGCCTGAACGTCGGTTGCATTCCTTCCAAGGCCCTGCTGGACAGCTCCTGGAAGTACAAGGAAGCCAAAGAAAGCTTCAACGTGCATGGCATCTCCACCGGTGAAGTGAAGATGGACGTTGCCGCGATGGTTGGCCGCAAGGCTGGCATCGTCAAGAACCTGACCGGTGGCGTGGCCACCCTGTTCAAGGCCAACGGTGTTACTTCGATCCAGGGCCACGGCAAGCTGCTGGCGGGCAAGAAGGTCGAAGTCACCAAGGCTGACGGCACCACCGAAGTGATCGAAGCCGAGAACGTGATCCTGGCCTCCGGCTCGCGCCCCATCGACATTCCGCCAGCGCCTGTCGACCAGAACGTCATCGTCGACTCCACCGGCGCCCTGGAATTCCAGGCCGTACCCAAGCGCCTGGGCGTGATCGGTGCTGGCGTCATCGGCCTGGAGCTGGGCTCGGTATGGGCTCGCCTGGGTGCTGAAGTCACCGTGCTGGAAGCCCTGGACACCTTCCTGATGGCTGCCGACACTGCCGTGTCGAAAGAAGCCCAGAAGACCCTGACCAAACAAGGCCTGGACATCAAGCTGGGCGCTCGCGTGACCGGCTCGAAAGTCAACGGCGACGAAGTCGAAGTCACCTACACCAACGCCGAAGGCGAGCAGAAGATCACCTTCGACAAGCTGATCGTTGCGGTCGGCCGCCGTCCGGTGACCACCGACCTGCTGGCCTCCGACAGCGGCGTGACCATCGACGAGCGTGGCTACATCTACGTCGACGACCACTGCGCGACCAGCGTGCCGGGCGTCTATGCCATCGGTGACGTGGTGCGTGGCCTGATGCTGGCGCACAAGGCCTCGGAAGAGGGCATCATGGTGGTTGAGCGCATCAAGGGCCACAAGGCCCAGATGAACTACGACCTGATCCCTTCGGTGATCTACACCCACCCGGAAATCGCGTGGGTCGGCAAGACCGAACAATCCTTGAAGGCCGAGGGTGTTGAGGTTAACGTAGGCACCTTCCCGTTCGCGGCCAGCGGCCGTGCGATGGCGGCCAACGACACCGGTGGTTTCGTCAAGGTCATCGCCGACGCCAAGACCGACCGCGTGCTGGGTGTACACGTGATTGGCCCATCGGCTGCCGAACTGGTGCAGCAGGGCGCAATCGCAATGGAATTCGGCACCAGTGCCGAGGACCTGGGCATGATGGTCTTCAGCCATCCAACCCTGTCCGAAGCGCTGCATGAAGCAGCGCTGGCTGTGAATGGCGGCGCCATTCACGTGGCCAACCGTAAGAAGCGTTAATCATAAGAAACCACGGCGGGCAGCCCGTCGTGAGTCTTGCGTGCATGACTCACCGCGGAACGTCCGCCGGACCGGATCACATGGGATAACCCGGGGTCAACGGTCACAGGTGGCGCGGCGCCAGTAATGGCGCAGCGCCGAAGCGCAGTACCTAACGAAGACGGTAAAAAGCATGAATCTTCACGAGTATCAGGGTAAGCAGCTGTTCGCTGAGTACGGCCTGCCAGTTTCCAAGGGTTTCGCAGTCGATACCCCTGAGCAAGCTGCAGAAGCCTGCGACAAGATCGGCGGGAACGAGTGGGTAGTAAAAGCCCAGGTTCACGCGGGTGGTCGCGGTAAAGCGGGCGGCGTCAAGCTGGTTCGCAGCAAGGAAGACGCCAAGGCGTTCGCTGCACAGTGGTTGGGCAAGAATCTGGTTACCTACCAGACCGATGCCAACGGTCAACCCGTCTCCAAGATTCTGGTCGAATCCTGCACTGACATCGCCAAAGAGCTGTACCTGGGCGCTGTAGTCGATCGTTCGAGCCGCCGCATCGTGTTCATGGCCTCCACCGAAGGTGGCGTGGACATCGAGAAAGTCGCTCACGAAACGCCTGAGAAAATCCTCAAGGCCACCATCGACCCACTGGTCGGCGCACAGCCGTTCCAGGGTCGCGAGCTGGCGTTCCAGCTGGGCCTGGAAGGCAAGCAAGTTCAACAGTTCGCCAAGATCTTCGTAGGCCTGGCCAAGCTGTTCAAGGATCACGACCTGGCGCTGCTGGAAGTGAACCCGCTGGTGATCAAGGCCGATGGCGACCTGCACTGCCTCGATGCCAAGATCAACATCGACGCCAACGCCATGTACCGTCAGCCCAAGCTGAAAACCTTCCACGACCCGTCGCAGGACGACGCCCGTGAAGCCCACGCTGCCAAGTTCGAACTGAACTACGTTGCCCTCGAAGGCAACATCGGCTGCATGGTCAACGGTGCCGGCCTGGCCATGGGTACCATGGACATCGTCAACCTGCACGGCGGCAAGCCGGCCAACTTCCTCGACGTTGGCGGCGGTGCTACCAAAGAGCGCGTTACCGAAGCGTTCAAGATCATTCTGTCCGACAGCAATGTCGCGGCCGTTCTGGTCAACATCTTCGGCGGCATCGTTCGCTGCGACATGATTGCCGAAGGCATCATCGGTGCAGTGAAAGAAGTCGGCGTCAAGGTTCCGGTCGTCGTTCGCCTTGAAGGCAACAACGCCGAACTGGGCGCTAAAGTACTGGCAGAAAGCGGTTTGAACATCATTGCGGCAACCAGCCTGACCGACGCTGCTCAACAAGTTGTCAAAGCTGCGGAGGGCAAGTAATGAGCGTCCTGATCAATAAAGACACCAAAGTCATCTGCCAGGGCTTCACCGGCTCGCAGGGTACTTTCCACTCCGAACAGGCCATCGCCTACGGCACCAAGATGGTCGGCGGCGTAACCCCAGGCAAGGGTGGCACCACCCACCTGGGCCTGCCGGTGTTCAACACCGTCAAGGAAGCCGTGGAAGCTACCGGCGCTGATGCTTCGGTCATCTACGTACCGGCTCCTTTCTGCAAGGACTCGATCCTGGAAGCAGCCTTCGGCGGCATCAAGCTGATCGTCTGCATCACCGAAGGCATTCCGACCCTGGACATGCTGGATGCCAAGGTCAAGTGCGACGAGCTGGGCGTGACCCTGATCGGCCCTAACTGCCCAGGTGTCATCACCCCGGGCGAGTGCAAGATCGGCATCATGCCAGGCCACATCCACCTGCCAGGCAAGGTCGGTATCGTGTCGCGCTCCGGCACCCTGACCTACGAAGCTGTGAAGCAGACCACCGACGCCGGCTTCGGCCAGTCGACCTGTGTCGGTATCGGTGGTGACCCGATCCCGGGCTCCAACTTCATCGATATCCTGAAGCTGTTCCAGGAAGACCCGAAGACCGAAGCGATCGTCATGATCGGCGAGATCGGCGGTTCGGCTGAAGAAGAAGCAGCGGCCTACATCAAGGCCCACGTGACCAAGCCTGTCGTTTCCTACATCGCTGGTGTTACCGCACCTGCAGGCAAGCGCATGGGCCACGCTGGCGCCATCATTTCTGGCGGCAAAGGCACTGCAGACGAGAAGTTTGCAGCCCTGCAGGACGCGGGTGTGAAAACCGTGCGTTCCCTGGCCGACATCGGCAAGGCCCTGGCCGAGCTGACCGGTTGGGAAGCCAAGAAGTAATACTGCTACACCCCCCACGCGCACAGAGGCCACCTTCGGGTGGCCTTTGTCGTTTGTGGGGTTCTGTATTCCTGTGCCGAACTCTTCGCGGGCTTGCCCGCTCCCACAGGGATCACCACATTCAGAACCTGTGGTGATCCCTGTGGGAGCGGGCAAGCCCGCGAAGAGGCCAGAACAGGCACTGTAGATTTTTCGATGGGTTTGATAGGAATTTTCACACAGACGCGGCGTTTAAACCGAGGATAATTCCCTCTGTCTTCGGTCGCACAGACGACAAACATGTACGCACATCGGACAAGCAGCACTGTTCCAGTGCGTTTGACTGACAAAACGGTTACATTACGCGCTCACTCTGTGCCCGTACCCCAAAAGGGAACGACACGCTAAACGGGTCTGGCCTATCAAGCCGGGCAGCATTTCCCCTCATCCAAAGGGAAATCCCCTCTCGAATCCCGATTTCAGCAGTGTGGTACTACCTTAAAATGAAAGTTCTCAAAGGCCAGGATATCCTGGCGCTTGGCTTTATGACGTTTGCGCTTTTTGTGGGTGCAGGCAACATCATCTTCCCGCCTATCGTCGGCCTGCAGTCCGGCCCCCATGTGTGGATGGCGGCGCTGGGCTTCCTGGTCACGGCCGTAGGCCTGCCGGTCATCACCGTGGTCGCCCTGGCCAAGGTCGGTGGTGGCATGGATGCCCTGAGCAGCCCGATCGGCAAATTCTTCGGCGGCTTGCTGGCGGCTGTCTGCTACCTGTCGGTCGGCCCACTGTTCGCTACCCCGCGTACGGCGACCGTTTCGTTCGAGGTGGGTGTTGCTCCGCTGACCGGGGAAAGCCCGCTGGCGCTGTTCATCTACAGCCTGGTGTATTTCGCTGTGGTGCTGGCCGTGTCGATGTACCCCGGCAAGTTGCTCGATACCGTGGGCCGCTTCCTGGCGCCGCTGAAGATCATCGCCCTGGCCGTACTGGGCATTGCCGCCTTTGCCCTGCCGGCAGGGGGCATGGGTGACGCGCAGCCGGCTTATGCGGCAGCCGCCTTCTCCAAAGGCTTCTCCGATGGCTACCTGACCATGGATACCCTGGGGGCCCTGGTGTTCGGTATCGTCATCGTCAACGCCATCCGCTCGCGCGGTGTCGAGTCGCCGAAGCTGATTACCCGTTATGCCATCATCGCCGGCCTGATCGCCGGTGTCGGCCTGGCCCTGGTCTACATCAGCCTGTTCCGTCTGGGCGCCACCAGCCACGATATCGCGGCGGATGCCACCAATGGCGCGGCCGTTCTGCATGCCTACGTACAGCACACCTTCGGTTCGTTGGGCAGCGGCTTCCTTGCGGTGCTGATCGCGCTGGCCTGCCTGGTTACTGCGGTGGGCCTGACCTGCGCATGCGCCGAGTACTTCAGCCAGATCCTGCCGCTGTCGTACCGCGCCCTGGTGGTGATCCTGGCTGGCTTCTCGCTGTTGATTTCCAACCTTGGTCTGACCAAGTTGATCATGTTCTCGATCCCGGTACTTACCGCCATCTACCCGCCCTGCATCGTGGTAGTCGGCCTGAGTTTCGTGAAAGACCTGTGGCATTCGCCGACCCGTATCCTGGCGCCGGTCATGCTGGTGTCGCTGGTGTTCGGCATGGTCGATGCGATCAAGGGCAGCAGCCTTGCCCATATGCTCCCGGACTTCATGGCGCACCTGCCGTTGAGCGATGCCGGCATGGCCTGGCTGGTGCCATCGGTGGTGACCCTGATGGGCGCCGTCGCCTGCGACCGCATGCTGGGCAAGCCGCGCGAAGCGCTGGCCTGACGCGCCGGGCCAAGCCTTGGGGGCGGCACCGGCCACAAGCCGAAGGGGGCCCGCCCAAGGTGCAAGCTGCAGAGCCCCGTATCGGCAACGATGCGGGGCTTTTTTCTGGCCCACACCGGCAGTACGAATTTCAGCAGGAATGTGTGCCTTTTGCCGCTTGCCAGCGTCGAAACCCGGTCCCTATCCTTCAGGCACCTGGCCTTTTCGGGAATCCTGCATGAATTTCATCCAAAGCAACCTCAACAACCTGCTGGCCGTCGCCTGGTTCGCCCTGTGCTGGGGTGGCTATACCCGGTATGCGATCTGGAAAGGGCGCGACACCGCGTGCCTGGCCAGCGTGCTGCACCTTTACCGTGAAGACTGGATGCGGCGCATGTTGCTGCGCGATAACCGTATCGCCGATGCCAGCGTGATCGGTAACCTGGAGCGCAACGCGTCGTTCTTCGCCTCCAGCACCTTGATCATCCTGGCCGGTATCCTCACCGTGCTGGGGGCCTCCGACAGGGCGCTGTCGCTGCTGGCCGACCTGCCGCTGGTGCAGCAGACTTCGCAGGGCATGTCGGAGATCAAGTTGTTGTGCCTGGCCATGGTCTTCGTGTACGCCTTCTTCACTTTCAGCTGGTGCATGCGCCAATACAACTTTGCTGCCGTACTGGTTGGCTCGGCACCGATGATTGGCGAACGGCAGGTCAGCGAACTGGAACGCAAGGCGTTCGCCTCGCGGGCAGCACGGGTGTTGTCGCTGGCGGCCAACCAGTTCAACCTTGGTTTACGTTCCTATTACTTCGGCATGGCCATGTTGAGCTGGTTCATCAGCCCGTGGTTGTTCATGGGCATGAGTGTGGGTGTTGTATTGATCTTGTACCGTCGGGAGTTCCATTCCGATGTGCTGGAGGTGATGGTCTTTACCCCCACGGATAGTGTCAGCAGCGAGCCATTGAAAGAGGGTGGTGTAGCAGTGAACTGAAACGATTAACCGTGAATTCAACGCAAAAAAAAACCCGACAACGTCGGGTTTTTTTATCGGGCTGATTACTGCTTGGCAGGTTCTGCCGGCGCCGGAGTAGCCGGGGCGGCTTCTTCGGCAGCCTTTTGCTCGGCTTCAGCCTGATCTTTGGCAGCTTCGGCGTTTTCCTTGGCGGCGTCGTTCATTTTATCCTGAGCTTCGCCCATCTTTTCCTGGGCTTGCTCGGCATGTTCCTGCGCATCTTGGGCTTTGTCTTCGCTCGCTTTATCGCAAGCAGCCAGGCCCATGGCAGCAGCCAGCATCAGAGCAAAAGCAAATGGTTTACGCATGGGGGTGTTTCTCCTTGGTGTGATAAGTGACTTGTTCCTTCGAGTGCAGCCACTTGGAATAAGTTCAACGAAGGTTTCAGATATATAACGCCCCGTTCTACATGGACTTTTGAACCCACCTATGCCGTTTGGAAGGGACGTGGTAACAGCCTATGAGTGATGCGACCTTGATGTCCATGGCCGAGCGTTTTCTTTCGGCATTGAAACACTGCCAGTTGTTGCAGATGCGTGTGGCACAGGCCGATGAAACTGGCATGACGCTGGTCCTGCCCTGGTCGCCGGCCATTGTCGGCAACCCGCAAACCGGTGCCGTACACGGTGGGGCGCTGACAACGCTGATGGACACCACCTGCGGCATGGCCACGCTATGCGTACTGCCGCACTTCGAGGTATGCCCGACCCTGGATCTGCGCATCGACTACATGTACCCGTCGGTACCGGGCAAGGACATCCATGGGCATGCCCAGTGTTACCGGGTGACCCGCGACGTGATCTTCACCCGAGGCAGCGCCTACCAGGACGACCCCGAGCGGCCGATCTGCCAGGTGGTGGGTACGTTCATGCGGTTGGGCCCGCAGGTCAAGGGCGGCATCCGCTTCGGCAGCAGCCTGAAGGAGGGCGGGTCATGATTCCGCCTGCCATTCGCCAGCAACTCAATGCAGCACACGCGCAAGGTGACTACCGCCCCTTGCTGGCATTGATTCCCTACGCGGGGTTGATCGGCATCGAATGCGAGCGCGAGGGGGATGACCTGCTGTTCCGCCTGCCGGCCAATCCGGACACTATCGGCAACCCCCTCTTGCCCGCTATCCATGGCGGGGTGATTGCCGGCTTCATGGAGCTGTCGGCAGCGCTGTACCTGTTGATCTACAGCGACAGCGCCAGCATTCCGAAGATCATCGATTTCTCCATCGACTACCTGCGCGCCGGGCTGTTGCGCGATACCTACGCCCAGTGCCAATTGTGGCGCCAGGGGCGACGGGTGACCAACGTGGCCATTACCGCCTGGCAGGGCGACCGCCAGTCGCCGATTGCCACGGCCCGCGCGCATTTCAAGATCGAACCGCAAAAGCCCTTGAAATCATCCGGGCAGCCCCCATCTGCATGACATCCGCCGTTAAAGCAGGCTGTACCGCCCGCCAGGCGCCATTGCAATCAGATCGGAGTTTTGAAGACCATGAGTGTGGAGACTCAAAAAGAAACGCTTGGCTTCCAGACCGAGGTAAAGCAACTGCTGCACCTCATGATCCATTCCTTGTATTCGAACAAGGAGATCTTCCTGCGTGAACTGATCTCCAACGCCTCCGACGCCGCCGACAAGCTGCGCTTCGAGGCGCTGGCCAAGCCAGAGTTGCTGGAAGGCGACGCCGACCTGAAGATTCGCCTGAGCTTCGACAAGGAGGCGGGTACCGTGACCCTCGAGGACAACGGTATCGGCATGAGCCGCGAAGACGTCATCACCCACCTGGGCACCATCGCCAAGTCCGGCACTGCCGACTTCATGAAGAACCTCACCGGTGACCAGAAGAAGGACTCGCACCTGATCGGCCAGTTCGGCGTGGGCTTCTATTCCGCGTTCATCGTTGCCGACAAGGTTGACGTGTACAGCCGTCGCGCCGGCCAGCCGGCTGCCGAAGGCGTGCATTGGTCGTCCCGTGGCGAGGGTGAGTTCGAAGTCGCCACTGTCGACAAGCCCCAGCGCGGCACCCGGATCGTCCTGCACCTGAAGAAGGACGAGCAGGAGTTCGCCGATGGCTGGCGCCTGCGCAACGTGGTCAAGAAGTACTCCGATCATATCGCCTTGCCTATCCAGTTGCCGAAAGAGCAGGCGGCTGCCGAAGGTGAAGAGCAGCCGGCCGAAGAGTGGGAAACCGTCAACCGTGCCAGCGCCCTGTGGACCCGTTCGCGCAGCGACGTGAAGGACGAGGAATACCAGGAGTTCTACAAGCACATCGGCCACGACTTCGAGAACCCGCTGGCCTGGAGCCACAACAAGGTCGAAGGCAAGCTTGAATACAACTCGCTGCTGTATGTACCGGCCCGCGCGCCGTTCGACCTGTACCAGCGCGAAGCGCCACGCGGCCTGAAGCTGTATGTACAGCGCGTGTTCATCATGGACCAGGCCGAGTCGTTCCTGCCGCTGTACCTGCGCTTCATCAAAGGTGTGGTCGACTCCAACGACCTGTCGCTGAACGTGTCGCGTGAAATCCTGCAGAAAGACCCGATCATCGACTCGATGAAGACCGCGCTGACCAAGCGCGTGCTGGACATGCTGGAGAAGTTGGCGAAGAACGAGCCTGAGCAGTACAAGGGCTTCTGGAAAAACTTCGGCCAGGTGCTGAAGGAAGGCCCGGCCGAAGACTTCGCCAACAAAGAGAAGATCGCCAGCCTGCTGCGTTTTGCCTCCACCCACGACGACAGCGGCGAGCAGAGCGTTGCCCTGGCCGACTACCTGGCGCGCGCCAAGGAAGGCCAGGACAAGATCTACTACCTCACCGGTGAGTCCTACGCGCAGGTCAAGAACAGCCCGCACCTGGAAGTCTTCCGCAAGAAAGGCATCGAAGTGTTGCTGCTGACCGACCGCATCGACGAGTGGCTGATGAGCTACCTCAACGAATTCGACGGCAAGGCCTTCGTCGACGTCGCACGCGGCGACCTGGACCTGGGCAAGCTGGACTCCGAAGAGGACAAGAAAGCCCAGGAAGAAGTCGCCAAGGACAAGGAAGGCCTGGTCGAGCGCCTGAAAGGTGCATTGGGTGACAGCGTGGCCGAAGTCCGTGTGTCACACCGCCTGACAGACTCGCCAGCGATCCTGGCCATTGGCGAGCAGGACCTTGGCCTGCAGATGCGCCAGATCCTCGAGGCCAGTGGGCAGAAAGTGCCGGAGTCCAAGCCGATCTTCGAGTTCAACCCAAGCCACCCGCTGATCGACAAGCTGGACAACGAGCAGAGCGAAGACCGTTTCGCCGAGCTGTCGCATATCCTCTTCGATCAGGCGGCCCTGGCGGCCGGGGACAGCCTGAAAGACCCGGCAGCGTACGTTCGTCGCCTGAACAAGCTGCTGGTCGAGCTGTCTGCTTGAGTTGATGCAGAGGAAAGCCCGCTTCGGCGGGCTTTTTTATGACGAGTGCCAATGGAGTGCCTGATGAGCAAAGTAATCGTCGAATCGCTGGTGTATCACCTGTCCGGCCGAACCTACGAAAGCCGCCTGGTCTACGAGCCCGGGGCGCTGGGGCGCCCGGGCCTGGTCATGGCACCGAACTGGATGGGGATTGGCGAAGGTGCCGAACGCATCGCCAAGGAAGTGGCCGAAAAGGGCTATGTGGTGTTGCTCGCCGACCTGTATGGGCAGTCGGTGCGCCCGTCCAATGCGGACGAAGCGGGCGCAGCGATGATGCCGCTCAAGAACGACCGTAGCGAACTTCGCAAGCGCATGCAGGAGGCCCTGGCCCAGTTGCTGGGGCAGTCCAAGGCGCTGCTGGAGCCTGGCAAAGTTGCCACCTTCGGCTTCTGCTTTGGGGGTTGCTGTGCGCTGGAGCTGGCGCGCAGCGGCGCCGACTTGCGTGCGGCAGTGTCGTTCCACGGCACATTGGACACGCCGAACCCCGAGGATGCCAAGCGCATCAAGGGCTCGGTGCTGGTGCTGCACGGTGCATCGGACCCATTGGTGCCGAAAGAGCAGCTACCGGCATTCGAGGACGAGATGAATGCGGCCAAGGTCGACTGGCAGTTGCTCAGCTATGGTGGGGCCGTGCATTCGTTCACCGACCCTGGCGCCAATGTGCCGGGCAAGATGCAGTATGACCGGCGCACCTCGGAGCGGGCGTTCCGTTCGATGCATAACCTGCTGACTGAAGTGTTCCAGCGCTGATCGCATAGTGGGGCTGCTGTGCAGCCCTTCGCGGGCTTGCCCGCTCCCAACTCTCACCCTGTGGGAGCGGGCAAGCCCGCGAAGGGGCGCAAAGCGGCCCCAATCAGCGAGGCAACTCGATCCTCGAGCTCTCCCCCGGCACGACCGGCCAATCCCCCGCAGCCCACCTGGCCCTGGCCTGCTCGATCAGCGCCGGGTCACTGGCGACAAAGTTCCAGTTCATCCGCCGCGGCCCATCCAGCGGCGCGCCGCCAATCAGTACCAGCTGGCATTCACCTTGCGCACACAGCGTCACCTCTTCGCCCTCCGGCAGCACCACCAGGCTGCACGGCGCCACAACCTCGTCGTTTATCTGCAGTTCGCCCTGCAACAGGTACAGCGCCCGCTCCACGTGCTCGTTCGGCACCTGCAAGGTAGTCGCCGGTTGCATCTGGACCTGGGCATAGAGGGTAGGGGACAGCACCGGCACCGGTGACGCCAGGCAGAACCCGGTGCCGGCAATCATGCAGATGCGCACCCCCAGGCTGTCGCTGACCGGCAGGCTGGCCGCAGGATGATGGCTGTAGCTGGGCGCGCCTTGTTCATGCTCACGTGGCGAGGCCAGCCAAACCTGCAAGCCGTGCAGGCTTGACCCTTTGGCCAAGGCGTCAGCAGGGGTGCGCTCGACGTGCGCCACGCCGCGACCGGCCGTCATCCAGCTGACGTCGCCGGGCAGCACCAACTGGTCCGAGCCCAGGCTGTCCTTGTGCTGAATTGCCCCTTCGAACAGGTAAGTCAGGGTTGAAAGGCCGATGTGCGGGTGTTGGCGGATGTCCATGCCGCGCCCGGGGGCGTAGGCGGTTTTCAGCATGTGATCGAAGAATACGAACGGGCCGACACTGCGGCGCTGCGCCGCTGGCAGCGGGCGCAGAATCGGCTGGCCCTCGACCGACTCTGCACGGGGGCGAATGATCAGCGTGCTGCTCATGAGAAGGGCTCCAGGCAAGGGGGCAATGCCCAAGCATAACGGTTTGCCTGCTGGGCCTGAACCGTCTTCTGCACCGGCCGGTCTACCTTGTCTGATACCAGGAGAAGGGAGCTGCCCATGAATGCCAAAGCGCTGGCCTGCGCGTTATTGTCCGCTTGCTTGTGCCAAGCGGTACAGGCGCGTGACTACCGCTACAGTGACGCCCACCTGCACTATGTGGATTTCTTCCAGGAAAGCGAGGGGATGCCGGCATTGCTCAAGGCGATGGATGCGGCAGGCGTTGACCAGTCGATGATTTCCGGCATTCCGGTGGCCAAGAAGTGGCACGAAGACGAGCCCAAGCGCCCGCGTTACTACGCCGGTGATGATGCCGATGCTTACTGGTACAGCGCCACCGACACCTATGTGGCGGCCGCGCTCCAGCAGTTGCCACCGCAGCAGCGTAAACGCTTCCACCCGTTCCTGAGCGGGTTCAACCCGGTGGACAAGAACGCCGTCAGCCATATCGAGCGTATGCTCGATCTGTACCCGGGGCTATGGCAGGGCATCGGGGAGGTGTTTACCCGCCACGATGACCTGACTGCGTTGACCAGTGGCGAAACGCCGCGCGCCAACAACGAAGCCATGACCCGGATCTATCACCTGGCCGCTGAGCGCGACCTGCCAGTGCTGCTGCACTCCAACATCACCTCCAAGCGCGAGCGCAACCCGCTGTACCTGGCAGAAATCGAAGAGCCGCTACGCAATCACCCGCACACCCGGTTCATCTGGGCCCATGCTGGCAGCAGCATGGAGATACACCGGCATCAGACGCAGATGGGCTTTTTGCTGCCAGTGCTGACGCGGTTGCTGGAGGATTACCCGAACCTGTATGTCGATTTGTCGTGGAGTGTGCTGCAGCCGTATCTGCTGGATGACAAGGGTGTGCCGCGCAAGGAATGGCTGGCGTTGGTCGAGAAGTACCCGGAGCGGTTCATGCTGGGGTCGGATGTGGTGGGGCAGTTTGGCAACCTGGGCGAGCAGATGCGCGGGTTCAAGCCGTTTCTGGATGCGTTGCCGGAGGGGGTGGCGAACAAGATAGCCAAGGAGAACTTCCTGGCTGTGTTACCCAAGCAGAAGTAAGGGTTTACCAGTACTGACCTATCGCAGGCAAGCCAGCTCCCACGGGGTTGCGCAGGTTCCGAACCTTGCGCAGTACCTGTGGGAGTTGGCTTGCCTGCGACAGGGCCAGTACAGGCGATACAAAAGAAAACGCCCCGAACCAGTCGGGGCGTTTTTGATTACTGCCTGGGCGCCTTACTTGCCTTCCCAGCGCTTGAGCACCAGGGTGGCGTTGGTGCCGCCGAAGCCGAAGCTGTTGCTCATGACCGTGTCGATCTTGGCGTTTTCTTCGGTTTTGCGCAGGATCGGCAGGTCGGCCACTTCCGGGTCCAGCTCGTCGATGTTGGCAGAGCCGGCGATGAAGTTGTTTTCCATCATCAGCAGGCAGTAGATCGCCTCGTGCACGCCCGCGGCGCCCAGCGAGTGGCCCGACAGGCTCTTGGTCGAGCTGATCTTCGGCGCCTTGTCCTTGAATACCTCGCGAACGCCTTTCATCTCGGCAACGTCACCGACCGGGGTCGAGGTGCCGTGGGTGTTCAGGTAATCGATCGGGGTGTCGACGGTGGACAGCGCCTGCTGCATGCAGCGGATAGCGCCTTCGCCACTCGGGGCAACCATGTCGTAACCGTCGGAGGTCGCACCGTAGCCGACGATTTCGGCGTAGATCTTGGCGCCACGGGCCAGGGCATGTTCCAGCTCCTCGACCACCACCATGCCGCCGCCGCCAGCGATGACGAAGCCATCACGGTCTGCGTCGTAGGCGCGGGAGGCCAGTTCCGGGGTTTCGTTGCGCTTGGTCGACAGGGCGCCCATGGCATCGAACAGGAACGACTGGCTCCAGTGCTCTTCTTCACCGCCGCCGGCAAAGACGATGTCCTGCTTGCCCCACTGGATCTGCTCCAGTGCGGTACCGATGCAGTGAGCCGAAGTGGCGCAGGCCGACGAGATCGAGTAGTTGATGCCCTTGATCTTGAACGGCGTAGCCAGGCACGCGGAAACGGTGCTGCCCATGGTGCGCGTGACGCGGTAAGGGCCGACACGCTTCACGCCTTTCTCGCGCAGGGTGTCCAGCGCTTCCATCTGGTTCAGGGTCGAGGCGCCGCCGGAGCCAGCCACCAGGCCGGTACGCGGGTTGGACACCTGCTCTTCGGTCAGGCCGGAATCCTTGATCGCGTCCTGCATGGCCAGGTAGGCGTAGGCAGCCGCGTGGCCCACGAAGCGGTAGACCTTGCGGTCGATCAGTTCTTCGAGGTTGAGGTCGATGGACCCGGAAACCTGGCTACGCAGCCCCATTTCCTTGTATTCCGGGTTGTAACGGATACCCGGACGGCTGTTGCGCAGGTTTTCGGTGACGGTAGCTTTGTCATTGCCCAGGCACGAAACGATGCCCAGACCAGTGATAACGACGCGGCGCATGCGAATAACCCTTAGAAATTGTCAGTGGAGGTGAACACGCCGACCCGCAGGCCTTCGGCGGTGTAGATCTCGCGGCCGTCAACGCTGACCGAGCCATCGGCGATGGCCATGTTCAGCTTGCCCTTCAGGACGCGTTTGATGTGGATGTTGTAGGTGACTTTCTTGGCGGTAGGCAAAACCTGGCCGAAGAACTTCACTTCGCCCGAACCCAGGGCGCGGCCGCGGCCTGGCAGGCCCTGCCAGCCGAGGAAGAAACCGACCAGCTGCCACATGGCGTCGAGGCCCAGGCAGCCCGGCATGACCGGGTCGCCTTCGAAATGGCAGGCGAAGAACCACAGGTCCGGGGTGATATCCAGCTCGGCGACCAACTCACCTTTGCCGTACTTGCCGCCTTCTTCGCTGATGTGGGTGATGCGATCGACCATCAGCATGTTCGGCGCGGGCAGTTGCGCATTACCTGGGCCGAACAGCTCACCGCGACTGCAGCGCAGCAGGTCTTCCCGAGTAAAGGCGTGTTGTTTGGTCATGCGAGCTCCTCAATAACCCCCTGTGGCAGGGGATGAATCTTCCCGACCGACCCGAATAACCAACGGCTTCGGGTCGGTAGCCTACAGGTAGACTATTGCGTTGTGGTGAAAGTCACAGCGCACCTGGTGAAAGAAGTACAGGTGTGCACTGAAACGTCTATTTTCAGGGCCGATGAAGGTCCTGTCCAGTGTTTAAGACTGCCGCACTTTAGCATTTATCGCCAGTCGCGGTTGTCTGGCCGGGTAACCAGCGTTGCAGCACGCGCTGCAGTTCGCTGCGGCGCAAGGGCTTGCTCAGGTAGTCATCCATGCCGGCGGCCATACATCGCTCGCGGTCGCCGTCGAGCGCGTTGGCGGTCAGGGCGATGATCGGCAAGCCTGTGCCGTTGTCCAGTTGGCGAATGCGGCGGGTGGCTTCATAGCCGTCCATGTGCGGCAACCGGCAGTCCATCAGCACCGCGGCAAAGCGCTGGCGGCCCACCAGGTCGACCGCCTCGAGGCCGTCTGCAGCGGTGCACACCGCCAGCCCCAGGCTGCGCAGCATGGCTTCTATGACACTCTGGTTGACCGGATTATCCTCGACCAACAGCACCTTTTTCTGCTCTGCAGCGGCCGCTGGCGGGTCGAGTGGGTGCGGCAGTGGCGCCGGCGCCTGGCTGGCCAGGGCCAACGGCATCTCCAGGGTGAACGTTGAACCCTGGCCCACGTGGCTCTCACCGCGCAGCTTGCCACCCATGCGCTCGGCCAGGGTGCGGGCGATCGACAACCCCAGCCCGGTGCCGCCATAGCGGCGGGAAATCGAGCTGTCCGCTTGCTGGAACGCGACGAACATCATTTCCAGGCGGTCGCTGTCGATACCGATGCCGGTATCACGCACGCTGCAGGTCAGCCAGATCAACTGCCGATCGACCACTTGCCAGCGGGCCTCGACCTGCACCTGGCCGCGTTCGGTGAACTTAAGCGCGTTGCCCACCAGGTTCAGCAGGATCTGGCGGATGCGCGTAGGGTCGCCGTTCACCTGCAACTGGCCGATGTCGGCCGGCAATTGCAGGTGCAGCCCAAGGCCGCGTTGCTGGGCGCTGTGCTGGAAGGACTGGACGCTGCTGGTGATCAGCTCGCCGAGGTTGAAGTCGATGTGTTCCAGTTGCAGCGCGGCGCGTTCGATGCGCGAGAAGTCCAGAATATCGTTGATGACTTTCAGCAGGTGCCCGGTGGACTCGCTGGCCACGGCGGTGTAATCGGCCTGTTCGTTGCTGAGCGGGGTGGTTTCCAGCAACTGCAGCATGCCCATCACGCCGTTCATCGGGGTGCGCAACTCGTGGCTCATCATCGCCAGGAAATCGGACTTGGCACGGTTGGCCTGTTCAGCCTCTTCGCGGGCCTGGATCAGCTCGGCAATGGTTTGTTGCTGTTCAGCGCTGGCTTGCTCCAGGGCGCTGGCCAGGTTGTTGATGTGGCGCGCCAGGTGGCCCAGCTCGCTGTCGTCTACCACCGGCAAGGGCGTGTTGTACTTGCCTTGCTGGATGGCCTTGACCGCGTGGCCCATGTCGCTGATCGGCTTGGCCAGGCTCAGGGCCAGGCGGCGAGCCAGCAAGAAGGTGAACAGCAGGGCGAACAGCGCGAGTATGCCCGCCTTGATCACGATTTCCTGCTGGCGCTGGCTGAACGCGTCATCGGACATGCCGACGATCACCCGGCCCAGGTAGTCGTCCCCGATGGCCGGGGTGTTGGCTTTGCCCTGTTGCAGAAAATCGTTGTCCAGGCGTATCTGCTGCAGGCGGATGGGCGCCTGGAACACTTCGACCTGCTGCGCGCGGTTGGCGCTTTCGTCGGACTGCTCCACGTAGACCAGGATGTGGTTGCGGCTGTCCTGTACCTCCAGAAAGCGGACGTGCGGGATGCTGAGGGTGGCCCGCATGAGCCCCTCGAGCACTTCGTTGTTACCGGAAATCACCCCGTACTCCGACGCGGGTGCCAGCTGGTTGGCGATCAATTGCCCGGTGTGGTTGAGTTCCTGGCGCAGGTCCTGGATACGAACGAAGGTAAAGAAGCTGATCAGCAGCAAGGTCAGCAGGAGCGCGGGGCCAAGGCTGATGATCTGGGTGCGGGTGTGAATGTCCCAACTCAGGCGTTTGCTGCTCATGGGGTGGGTTCTCCTTCGGCCAGTACCTGGGCGGCGGCGTTCGGATCGATCGGTTCAAGGCCCAGGGCCCGGGCCACTTGCTGGTTGCCGCTGACGCTGTAGCGCTTGGGGTAGAGGCTGCGCGGCCAGCGCGCCGGGGGCTGGTCGAGCAATTGGTCGAGTTCCGCCAGCCAGTCGTCCTGGTCGCTGTAGGTGCTGGCCAGTGCGCCGGCGCGGACAAAACCGGCGTTGGGGCCGATCAGCGCCATCTGCCGGCCATAGCTGCTCAGCAGCAGGTTCTTCGCCGTCTTGGAGTTGTACAGGTCAGGGTCGTCCAGCCCCAGCAGGACATCGCTGTTGCCCAGCAGGTGCTGCAATGGCCGGTTGTCGCGTGGGTCGGACCAGTCCTGGGCTACGATTTCCAGGCCCAGCGGCCGTGCCGCATGGCGCAGTTCCTCGAGCAGAAACCCGCTGTGCTGGCCGTACAGCACGCCGATACGCCGTGCCTGGGGCAGCAAGTAACGCGCCAGGCGCAACTGACGGGCCGGTGGCGCGTCATTCCACAGGAAGGTGAGAAACGCCGGGCGCGACTTTCCCAGGCGCTGCTCAGCCTGAACGCGGCTGACGCGCATGACCAGGGCCGGTGGCCCGGCGGTTTCGCTCAGGCGCCAATCGAGGGCAGCGTTGTCGAGCAGGATCAGGCGCTGGTCGGCCTTGAGTTTGCCTGGTGATGGCAAGTCGGCGGTGGTCTGGAAGTGCACATGGTCGTGCGGCCTGCGGTTTTCCAGCGCCGCCACGAAGCTGCGGATGCCGGGCTGGTCCTCGGCGCCGATCAGCAGGATCTCGCTGGCCGACAATGGGCCCAGCGGCCACAGGCACAGTACCAGCAGGCGCAACAGCAGGCTCATCAGAACTCCAGCTCCGCGCTGACGCTCAGGCGGTGGCGGCTGTCGTAGCGGTTCTGGGCTGCCGTGGTCGGTTCATCGTCCAGGCGCTGTTGCCACAACGCCGCCAGCTCCAGGTTGCTGCCATATACCCGGAAACGCTTGGCCAGGCGCAGGTCCAAGCGCTCGTAGCGGTACGCGTTGAGGGCATCGTCGCCGTAGTAGAACAGCGCGCTCGACCAGCCGGCACCCCAGTCGCGCATCCACCCGGCCGAGCCGCTGTTGCGGGCGCTGAGGCGGCGATCGTCGGGGTTGCTGGCCCAGGCATCGACATAGGCGTAGGTCAGGCGCAGACGGTCGCGCAGGGTAGGGCGCCAGTCCAGTTGTGCCTCGCTGCCGCTGAAGCGGGCCTTGTTGGCGTTGCTGGCGATGTACTGGTTGTTGCGCAGCGGCTCGCTGATCATGCCGGTGATCTCGTCGTAGAACAGCTTCACGTCCATGCTCAGGTCGATGTCGCTGAAATAGCCGTTGTAGCCCAGTTCCCGCGAGCGCATGCGCTCTTGCTCGAGGTCGCCGGGGCCGCGGGTCTTGACGAAGTATTCGCCGTTTTGCAGGCCGAACGCATTGGGCGTGAGGTTCTTGACCGTGTAGCTCCAGTTGACGTTGTTCTCGAACATGTCGGGCGAGCGCACGGCCTCGGAATACACCGCACGCAGGCCATGGCGCGGGGTGATCAGGTAGTTGACCGCCACACGCGGGGTCAGCGAGTTGCCGGACAGCTGCGAGTCCTCGAACATGGCGCCGCCCTGCAGGATCCAGTGCTCGTCGGCGCGCCATTCCAGTTGCCCGAACAGGCGCCAGGTCTGGTCGTCGACGCTGCCGTTGAAGTAGGTCTGCGAATCGGCCCGGTCATAGCGGTAGTTCATGCCGCTGAGCAGGCGCAGGCTGTCGGTCAGGCTCAGGGTGTCCTGGATTTCCAGGTCGTAGCGGGTTTCGCGGGTACTCTGGTCAACATCGCCGCATACCTGTTGCTTGCCGCCGTTCTGCCATTGCTCCTGCACTTTCTGCAAAAGCCCTTGCAGGGCCGGGTCGTTCGTGGTCAGAGGGGCACCTGTGGCAATGCCGCGCGCCACGCTTTCGGCGAAGTCCGGGTTCAGTTGCCAGAGCTGGGTCAGCTCGGGGCTGAACGACTGCACCGCATCACAGGCACGCCACACTTGCTGGCGGTCAAAATGTTGCGCCGAGCCCTGAACATAAAGGCTGTGTTCAGCGCTGAATTCCTTGGTCCAGCGCAGCGAGCCGGCGTAGTCCTTGGCGTTGACGTCGGCGTTGTTGCCGGCTTCGTACTGCTGGAAAACCGGCTGGTAGGTGTAGGGCCGTTGATTGCTGCCTTCTTTGGCCGCAAGTTGCCATTCCAGGGTCTGGTCGATCGCCAGGGTATGACTGGCGCTGAGGTTGAAGCGGTTCAAGCGGCGGCTGTCGCGGTAGTCCTGGCCGAACTGGTTCTCGTCGAAGCCGTCGTCACGCTGGCCCGATACCGACAGGCGCATGTCGCCGCCCTCCCAGCCGAAGCCGTGGCTGAGGTAATAGTCGTTGATGCCATCCTGGCCGCGGGTCAGTTTCATCCGCGTGCCATGGCTGTCGGCCGGGTTGCGGGTCAGGATGTTGACCACGGCCATCAGCGCGTTGGCGCCATAGCTGACCGTGTTCGGGCCACGGAACACCTCGATACGCTCGATATCCTCCATGGCCAGGGGAATGTCGCTCCAGTCCACCGTGGCCAGGCCGGCACGGTACACCGAGCGGCCATCGATCAGCACCTGCATGCGCCGCGCGTCGTTGGCGTTGCTGCCATGGTAGTTGACCGTGGGCTGGTTGCCGGCGCCGTAGCCGATCATCATGCCCGGTACCAGGCGCAGCAGCTCGGGGATGTCACGGGCACCGCTGGAGCGGATCAGTTCGCTGTCGATGACGGTCATGCTGCCCGGCACCGCTGCCGGCGACTGTTTCAGGCGCGTGGCGGTCAGAACCTGGGGCAGGTCGGTGTTGTCGATGAACAGATCCTCGGCCACGGCCGGGCTACCGAGCAGGGCGGTCAATATGAGCAGACGCGGGAAAGGGGGCGTGCCAGGGAACACAGAGCAGCCTTGTCTCAGGATGGAAACAGGCATGGTAACCGACCTTGGCGCAATTGCCAGTGACCCGCCTCAAGCTTCTGGCTGCCAGCACACCGTGCCAGGCTTTTCTCGCTGCCTGTAGCTCGAAGCTTGCAGCTTGGCTTTATAATGCGCCGGTCGCCACTTAATTTATGGCTTTAACGGATTGAATATGACTGAACAGCAACCTGTTGCAGTTCTGGGCGGCGGCAGCTTCGGCACCGCCGTGGCGAACCTGCTGGCGGAAAACGGTGTGCCGGTGCGCCAATGGATGCGCGACCCGGCCCAGGCCGAGGCCATGCGTGTCAATCGTGAAAACCCGCGCTACCTCAAGGGCATTCGCCTGCACGACGGGGTAGAACCGGTCAATGACCTGCTGGCCACCTTGCAAGCCAGCGAGCTGGTGTTCGTGGCCCTGCCGTCCAGCGCATTGCGCAGCGTGCTGGCGCCGCATGCCGAGCTGTTGCGCGGCAAGGGCCTGGTCAGCCTGACCAAGGGCATCGAGGCGCAGAGCTTCAAGCTGATGAGCCAGATCCTCGAAGAGATCGCCCCCCAGGCACGCATCGGCGTGTTGTCCGGGCCCAACCTGGCCCGCGAAATTGCCGAGCACGCGTTGACTGCCACGGTAGTGGCCAGCGAACACGAAGCGCTGTGCCAGCAGGTGCAAACGGTGTTGCACGGGCGTACCTTCCGCGTTTACGCCAGTGCCGACCGATTTGGCGTGGAGCTGGGCGGGGCGCTGAAGAACGTTTATGCGATCATCGCCGGCATGGCCGTGGCCTTGGGCATGGGCGAAAACACCAAGAGCATGCTGATTACCCGTGCCCTGGCCGAAATGACCCGCTTTGCCGTCAGCCTGGGCGCCAACCCCATGACCTTCCTGGGCCTGGCCGGGGTCGGTGACCTGATCGTCACCTGTTCGTCCCCCAAAAGCCGCAACTACCAGGTGGGTTTCGCACTGGGGCAGGGCCAGAGCCTGGAGGAGGCCGTTACCCGCCTGGGCGAAGTGGCCGAAGGCGTCAACACGCTCAAGGTGCTCAAGGCCAAGGCCCAGGAGGTGCAGGTGTACATGCCGCTGGTGGCGGGCCTGCATGCCATTCTGTTCGAGGGCCGCACGCTGAACCAGGTCATCGAGCACCTGATGCGTGCCGAGCCCAAGACCGACGTCGATTTCATTTCCATCAGCGGCTTCAACTGAGCCGAACAGAGCAAGGAGCGGTACATGAACGATACCCCGGAGCGCGCCAAGCGCGAGTCGATCATCCTGCGGGTGCTGTGGATGCTGGTGTTCCTGGTGGTTTGGCAACTGGCTGAATTGCTGTTGGGCGGCCTGGTGCTGGTGCAACTGGTCTACCGCCTGGTGTATGGCGCACCCAGCGCCAGCCTGATGAATTTCGGCGACAGCCTGAGCCAGTACCTGGCGCAGATCGGCCGTTTCGGCACCTTCCATACCGACCAGAAACCCTGGCCGTTCGCCGATTGGCCAGCAGCGCGTGCGCCGGAAGGCGAGGCGCCGCACGCCGTAGCCCCGGCCCCGCACCCTGTGCGTGACGAGGAGCCCAAGCTGTGAAACTGTGGGTACTGCGCCACGGTGAGGCCGAACTGCGGGCCAACAGCGATGCCGAACGGCGCCTGACTGCGCATGGTCGCGAGCAGGTGGTGCGCAGCGCTGCCCATCTGCTGGGGCAGCCATTGCAGGCGATCATCGCCAGCCCTTACGTGCGGGCCCAGCAGACTGCGGCGCTGGTGCACGAGACCCTGGGGTTTGCCGAGCCGCTGCGCACCGTGCCTTGGCTCACACCAGAGGCCGATGTGCAGCAGGTCATCGGCGAAATCGAGCGGCTGGGGCTGGAGCATGTGCTGCTGGTCAGCCATCAGCCGCTGGTGGGCAACCTGGTCGGGCTGTTGCAGCATGGCCACCTGCAACAGCCAGCGGCCATGAGCACGGCCAGCCTGGCCCAGCTGGAAGGGGAGTGGCCCCTGGCCGGGCTGATGACCCTGAAGGCGCTCAACGCCCCTGCCTGAGTGTGTGGGGGCCTGGGGCCCCCGCACATTCCGAGATGGCAACTGACATTTTTGCCAGTTGTCGCGCGCCTCGACTGCTTGATAGCGTTGCCCGAAAACCAGCAGTCAGGGAGCGATGCATGAGCGGTGCGATGTGGGAGCTGCTGTGCTCCCTGGACCTGCAACCCACCATAGACCAGGTTGACCAAGGCGTTTCGTTGGACTTCGCCCAGTACAGCCTGCTGCGCGAGGCTGCCGACGCCAAGTTCTACCAGCTGATGCGCAAGGTCGAGGGTTATACGGTGCCGGGGCCAATCGCCCGGCCACAGAGCGAGCACGACCTGCAGACCCTGCAGGATGCCTGCCTGCGGGTATCCCATCTGCTGCAGTCCAGCTGCCTGGCCCTGCGCCGGCTGCAGCTGGATCACCAGGACCAGCGCCTGGCCCGTGAAGCGCTGCAGAGCCAACTGGCCTACATGCAGGCCTGCCTTCGCCGTTCACTGGAGAGTTTCGACCACGCTTCATGGCCTGATAGCCGCCGCCGATGACCTTTCCGGGCATTGCCGAACCGGCTCGCCATGCCGACAATGGGCCATCATTCCCGTCCGGATCAGGCGCCATGTCGCAGCAGATCTTTTTCGCCCATGCCAACGGTTTTCCCTCGGCCACCTACGGCAAGCTGTTCGCCGCGTTGGCGCCGGACTATCAGGTCCGGCACCTGGCTCAGCACGGCCATGACCCGCGCTTTCCGGTGGATGACAATTGGCAGAGCCTGGTCGATGAATTGCTGCACCACCTAGCGCAGCAGGAGCAGCCGGTGTGGGGCGTAGGCCATTCGCTGGGTGGGGTTTTGCACCTGCACGCGGCGTTGCGCTGCCCCGAGTACTACCGTGGGGTAGTCATGCTCGACTCGCCGGTGCTGACCCGTGCAGACCAATGGTTGCTGCGCACCGCCAAGCGCTTCGGCTTCATCGACCGCATTACCCCGGCCGGGCGCACCTTGGGGCGCCGTCAGCTTTTCACGGACCGCGACAGTGCCCGTGAGTACTTCGCCGGCAAGTCCCTGTTTCGCCAATTCGACCCCGACTGCCTGGACGCTTACATAGAGCATGGCCTGCAGGCGATGGAGCAGGGCCTGCAACTGCGCTTCGACCCGGCCACCGAGATCAGCATCTACCGCAGTATCCCGCATACCAGCCCCGCCCCGGCGCGACAGTTGCAGGTGCCGCTGGCCATGGTGCGCGGTGACCGCAGCAAGGTCATCCGGCGCCACCATGCCCTGGCGGTGCGTGGCATGCCGCAAGGGGAGTACCACAGTGTGCCAGGGGGCCACATGTTCCCGTTGGAGCGGCCTGCCGATACCGCCAGCCTGCTCAAGGGCCTGTTCGACCGCTGGGGCCAGGCATGAGCGCGCAGGTCGAGGAAGTTCGCCTGAGTTTGGGCCACATCGAACTGGCCGCGCATCTGTTCGGGCCTGTGGACGGTCTGCCGGTGATCGCCCTGCATGGCTGGCTGGACAACGCCAACAGCTTCGCCCGCCTGGCGCCGCTGTTGCGCGGCTTGCGCATCGTTGCCCTGGACCTGGCCGGGCATGGCTATTCGGAGCACCGCCCGCCAGGGGCCAGCTATGCCCTGGCCGACTACGCTCACGATGTACTGCGGGTGGCCGAGCAACTGGGCTGGCAGCGTTTCGCCCTGCTGGGCCATTCGCTCGGCGCCATCATTGCGGTGCAAGTGGCCGGTGCGTTGCCGGAGCGGGTCAGCCACCTGGCCTTGATCGACGGCGTTATCCCACCCACCGGCGCCGAGCAGGATGCCGGTGAGCGCCTGGGCATGGCGTTGCTGGCGCAGCTGCGCCTGGATGGCAAGCGCAAATCGGTGTACACCACCCTCGAGCAAGGTGTGCAGGCGCGCATGAAGGGCATGGTCGCGGTAAGCCGGGAAGCGGCCGAACTGCTGGCGCAGCGCGGGCTGATGCCGGTGCCCGGGGGCTACAGCTGGCGCAGCGACAGCCGCCTGACCCTGCCTTCGCCGTTGCGCCTGAGCGACGCCCAGGCCATGGCCTACGTGCGCCGGGTGAATTGCCCGGCGCAACTGGTGATTGCCGCCGACGGGATGCTGGTGCGCCATACCGCATTGCTGGAGCAGCTACCCTTCGAGCAAATGACACTGCCGGGTGGCCACCACCTGCACTTGAACGATGAGCAGGGCGCGGCCCTTGTCGCAGACTGTTTCAATCGCTTCTTTGGCTTTGCTTGACTTGCACCGGACAAGTGTCGAGGCTTGGCGGGTTGAAAGGGAGACAACCATGCAATTGCCAGACAACCTGGAGCTTCACCTCGGCGCACGGCGCCGCCTGGGTCGCCGATGAGCGCGCCCCTGTCCATCCGCACCGTTGCAGCTGCCTGCCTGGCATTGGCCAGCCCGCTGCTGTGGGCTGGCAGCCTGCCGGTGCCTGCAGACGCCAACGTGGTCGACCAGCGCCCGGCCGTGGAGCAGGAGCGCGTCTACCCGCTGGGCCCATTGCGCAAGATCAGCGGCCGCCTGCGGGTTGACGACAAGGTCGAAAGCCGTGGCCAGGTCAGCTCGGTCACCTACGAGCTGCCGGTCGAACGCACCGCCCGCGAAGCCTTCACCAGCGCCCGCGAAGCGCTGCAGCGCGACGGTGGCTACCCGCTGTTCTGGTGCCAGGGCCGCGATTGCGGCGAGGCCAGCCTGTGGGCCAACGAGGTGTTTGCCAATGCCCGCCTCAACGGGGGCGACGAACAACAGGCGTTCATTCTGCTGCGCCGTTCGGCAGAACAGGCCGACACCCTGGTTGCGCTGTACAGCGTTACCCGCGGCAACCGCCGTGCGTATTTGCATGTGGAAGAGTTCGTCGCCGACAGCCCGTTGGGCGACTTGCTGCCCACGGCGGCCACGGTGCTGCGTGAAATGCGCGATACCGGCAAGCTCGACTACCCGGACCTGGCGGCACCCCAGCCTGCCTGGGCCCACCTGCTGGCACGCAGCCTGAACCTCGACAGTACCCTGCGTGCCAGCCTCAGCGGCGTTCAGGCCGAAGCCTGGCGCGAGGCGCTGATCAAGGCCGGGGTGCGCAACGGTCGCCTTGAAGTGGGCACTGCGCCTACCACTGGCTTGCACCTTGAACTGATTCGTTGAGCGGGTGCTGCGATGGTCAACAATGATCGCCTGCTGGTCCAGATTCTGTTGCTGGCGTTGCTGGGGGCCGGCCTTTGGGTGATGGCGCCGTTCATATCGGCATTGCTGTGGGGCGCTATCCTGGCCTTTGCCAGCTGGCCGTTGATGCGCCTGCTCACACGGGTACTGGGGGGGCGCGAGACCCTGGCGGCCAGCCTGCTGACCATGGCCTGGATCCTGATCGTGGCGCTACCGCTGGTGTGGCTGGGTTTCAACCTGGCCGACCACATCCGTGATGCCACCGCGTTCGTCCGTGACGTGCAGGTCGACGGCCTGCCAGATGCCCCGGCCTGGCTGGGGGGCCTGCCGTTCGTGGGCGAGCGCCTGGTCAGCTGGTGGCAGTCGCTGGACCAGCAGGGGGCAGCCTTGCTGGCCTCGGTCAAACCGCACCTGGGGCAGGTTGGCAACTGGTTGCTGGCGCGCAGTGCGCAAATCGGCAGCGGCGTGCTGGAACTCACACTCAGCCTGGTGTTCGTGTTCTTCTTCTACCGTGACGGGCCGCGTTTGTCGGCGTTCGTGCTGCGCCTGCTGCACCGCTTGATGGGCGAGCGTGCCGCGTACTACCTGGAGCTGGTGGCCGCCACCGTGCAGCGGGTGGTCAACGGGGTGATTGGTACCGCCGCGGCGCAAGCGCTGTTGGCGTTGATCGGTTTTCTGATCGCCGGCGTGCCGGGGGCCATTGTGCTCGGCCTGGTGACCTTCATGCTCAGCCTGATTCCCATGGGGCCGCCACTGGCCTGGATCCCGGCCACCGCCTGGCTGGTGTGGAAGGGCGAGTACGGCATGGCGGTGTTCCTCGGTATCTGGGGCACGTTCGTCATCAGTGGCGTGGACAACGTGCTCAAGCCCTACCTGATCAGCCGGGGCGGCAACCTGCCGCTGGTCATCGTACTGCTGGGCGTGTTCGGCGGCCTGCTGGCGTTCGGCTTCATTGGCCTGTTCATCGGGCCTACCTTGCTGGCGGTCGGCTACAGCCTGTTGCTGGACTGGAGCCGTAACGCCGTAGAGCAACCGCCCCAGCACTAGCCTGTACGGGCCCGCTTCGCGCAGGCGTGCGCGAAGCGGGCCGCGCCGCCGCCTCGACACCCTGATCTTTACGCATTCTTTATACCCCTCGCTGCCCCTCCATCTCGTTCCTTTACACCCCTTCCCCGGACAATTCCCCAAAGCGGCCCAAGCCGCATCTCGGGGAGAACCACACATGAACATGCTCGACGGGCTGTCACTGCTACTGGCAGTGGCCTTGGCGTTTTATCTGCTGGTGGCGCTTTTGCGCGCCGATCGCGGCTAAGGAGCGGCCATGCACAGTTACGACTACGCCTTGCTCCTGGCATTCTTCGCCCTGGTGCTACTGCCGGCACCCTGGCTAGGGCGTTTCTATTTCAAGGTCATGGAAGGCCAGCGTACCTGGCTGTCACCCGTACTCGGCCCGGTCGAGCAGGCTTGCTATCGGCTGGCAGGGGTGGATGCCCGCCAAGAGCAGAACTGGCGCCAGTACACCCTGGCGTTGCTGAGCTTCAACCTGGCCGGCTTCCTGCTTTTGTTCACGGTATTGCTGTTGCAGGGCTACCTGCCCCTCAACCCGCAGCACCTGCCTGGCCAGCAATGGTCGCTGGCATTCAACACCGCCGTCAGCTTCGTCACCAATACCAACTGGCAGGCTTACAGCGGCGAGGCGTCGGTCAGCTACCTGAGCCAGATGCTTGGCCTGACGGTGCAAAACTTCGTCAGCGCCGCCACGGGCCTGGCCGTGCTGGTCGCGCTGTGCCGCGGTATTGCCCGGCGTAGCAGCGCAACGCTGGGCAACTTCTGGGCCGACATGACCCGCGCCACCCTTTACGGCTTGCTGCCGCTGTGCCTGTTGCTGGCGCTGCTGCTGGTAGGGCAGGGCGTGCCGCAGACCTTTGCCGACTATGCCCACGCGTTGACCCTGCAAGGTGCCGACCAGAGCATCCCGTTGGGCCCGGCCGCCAGCCAGATCGCCATCAAGCAGCTGGGCACCAACGGCGGCGGTTTTTTCGGCGTCAACTCGGCGCACCCGTTCGAAAACCCCACGGCCTGGAGCAACCTGTTCGAGGTGGCATCGATCATCCTCATTCCGGCGGCCCTGGTGTTCACCTTCGGCCACTACGTCAAGGACCTGCGCCAGAGCCGCTCCATCCTTGCGTGCATGCTCACATTGTTCCTGATTGGCGGCAGCACGGCGCTGTGGGCCGAGCACCAGCCCAACCCGGCGCTTGCAGGCGAACAGGTCCAGCAGAGCGGCCCCATGGAAGGCAAGGAAAGCCGCTTCGGGACTACCGCTTCGGTGCTGTGGACCGTGACCACCACTGCCGCATCCAATGGCTCGGTCAATGCCATGCACGACAGCCTCAACCCGCTGACTGGCATGGTGGCGATGGTCAACATGATGGTCGGTGAGGTGATTTTTGGCGGTGTCGGCGCGGGGCTGTACGGCATGTTGCTGTTCGTGTTGATCGCCGTGTTCCTGGCCGGGCTGATGATTGGTCGTACGCCGGAGTACCTGGGCAAGAAGCTGCAGGCCCGTGAGGTGCAGCTGCTGGTGGCCACGCTGCTGGTGATGCCGCTGGGTGTGCTGGTGCTTGGCGCCATCGCTGCCAGCCTGCCGGGCCCGGCAGGGGCGGTCAGCAACCCGGGGGCGCATGGTTTCAGCCAACTGCTGTACGCCTACACCTCGGGTGCCGCCAACAACGGCTCGGCGTTCGCCGGGTTCGGTGCCAACACTGTGTACCACAACCTGATGATCGGCTTGGCCATGCTGATCGGCCGCTTCGGCTACATCCTGCCGGTACTGGCCTTGGCCGGCAGCCTGGCGGCCAAGAAGACCGCGCCCCTTGGAGTCAACAGCTTCCCCACCCACGGCCCGCTGTTCACCGGCCTGCTGCTGGTGACCATCCTGCTGGTCGGTGGCCTGACATTTTTGCCGACCTTGGCCCTTGGGCCGATCGCCGAACATTTGAGCCTGGGTTTTTGAGGATCGACCATGAATATGCCCATTCCTGAAATGAAAGCCCGGCACAGTGCCAAAGACCAGACCCGGTTTGCGGCGCTGTGGCGCCCAGCGCTGGTACAGGCGTTGGTCAAGCTCGACCCACGCCAGTTGCAACGCTCGCCGGTCATGCTGGTGGTGGCGGTGACTGCGCTGCTGACCACAGTACTGTGTTTTGCCCCTGGCAGTGGCGTCAGCCGCGGCGTGGCCGTGCAGATTGCCCTGTGGCTGTGGTTCACCGTGTTGTTCGCCAACTTTGCCGAAGCCCTTGCCGAAGGGCGCGGCAAAGCCCGCGCCGACAGCCTCAAGGCCGGCAGCCAAGGCTTGACCGCCCAGCGCCGTCAGCGTGACGGCCACTATGAAACGGTAGCTGCCGGCGCCTTGCGCAAAGACGATGTGGTGCGTGTGGTGGCCGGTGAAATGATCCCCGCCGATGGTGAGGTGCTCGAAGGGATCGCAGCGGTCAACGAGGCAGCGATCACGGGTGAGTCGGCGCCGGTCATTCGTGAATCCGGTGGCGACCGCTCGGCCGTCACCGGTAACACCCGGCTGGTTTCCGACTGGCTGCTGATCCGCATCACCAGCAACCCGGGCGAGTCCACCCTGGACCGCATGATTGCCCTGGTCGAAGGTGCCAAGCGGCAGAAAACCCCCAATGAAGTCGCCCTCGACATCCTGCTGATCGGGCTGACGCTGATCTTCCTGATCGTGGTGGTGACCTTGCAGCCATTCGCCCACTTCGTCGGCGGCAGCCTGCCGCTGATCTTTCTCGCTGCCTTGCTGGTGACGTTGATCCCCACCACCATCGGTGGCCTGTTGTCGGCCATCGGCATTGCCGGTATGGACCGGCTTGTACGGTTGAACGTGATCGCCCGCTCGGGCCGTGCCGTGGAAGCGGCCGGGGACGTGCATACCCTGATGCTCGACAAGACCGGCACCATTACCTTCGGCAACCGCCGTTGCAGCGCGCTGCACGCTGCACCGGGGGTAACCGCGCGGGAACTGGGGGAGGGCGCCCTGCTGGCCTCGCTGGCCGACGACACCGCAGAAGGCAAGTCGATCGTCGAGTACCTGCGTCAGTTGCATGACGTTGTCGAGCCCCCTGCCGGGCACTACGAAGCCGTGGCGTTCAGTGCCGAAACGCGCCTGTCGGGCATCGACTTCCAGCAGCGCCGCTACCGCAAGGGGGCCGTCGATGCGGTGCTGGCATTCGTCGGCATGCAGCGCCTGGACATGCCGCCAGCGCTGGCCCGTGAGGTTGAACGCATCGCCCAGAGCGGTGGCACGCCCTTGCTGGTGTGCCTGGACAAGCGCCTGCTTGGGGTGATCCACCTCAAGGATGTGGTCAAGCCTGGCATCCGCGAACGCTTCGCCGAATTGCGCAAGCTGGGTATCCGCACCGTGATGGTGACCGGTGACAACCCGTTGACGGCTGCTGCCATCGCAGCGGAGGCCGGGGTGGATGATGTGCTGGCCGAGGCCACGCCGGAGAAAAAGCTGGCGCGCATTCGCCAGGAGCAGAACGACGGCCGCCTGGTGGCCATGTGCGGCGACGGTGCCAACGACGCCCCGGCGCTGGCCCAGGCCGACGTGGGCATGGCCATGAATGACGGCACCCAGGCGGCGCGCGAGGCGGCCAACATGGTCGACCTGGACAGCGACCCGACCAAGCTGCTGGACGTGGTGCAGGTCGGCAAGCAGTTGCTGGTGACCCGGGGGGCGCTGACCACCTTTTCCATCGCCAATGACGTGGCCAAGTACTTCGCCATCCTGCCGGCGCTGTTCGCTGCCATCTACCCGCAGTTGGGGGTGCTCAACCTGATGCACCTGGCCAGCCCGCAAAGCGCGATCCTTTCGGCCATCGTGTTCAATGCCCTGATCATCGTCGTGCTGATTCCTTTGGCGCTACGGGGTGTGCGGGTCCAGGCGGCCAGCGCTGCCCACTTGTTGCGGCGCAACCTGTTGATCTACGGGCTGGGCGGCATCGTGGTGCCGTTTGCCGGCATCAAGCTGATCGATCTGTTGCTCAACGCCCTGCACCTGGTCTGAGGAGGCCACCATGAACGCTTATCTACGCCCTGCCTTGAGCCTGGCCTTGACGATGACCTTGATCACTGGCGCGCTATACCCGCTGGTGGTGACCGGCGTCGCCCAGGTGGCTTTCCCGGTACAGGCCAACGGCAGCCTGGTGCGCGATGACCAGGGCCAGGTGCGGGGTTCGGCCCTGATTGCCCAGAACTTCCAGGGCGATGGCTGGTTCCATTCACGGCCTTCGGCAGGCGCCTACGCCACCGTGGCCAGCAGCGCCAGCAACCTTGCGCCGAGCAACCCGGCGCTGGTGGCGCGGGTCCAGGGCGATGCGGCGCTGCTGTACCAGGCCCAGCAAGGGCCGGTACCGCAGGCGCTGCTGACCACCTCGGGCAGCGGCCTGGACCCGCACCTGCCACCGGCGGCGGTGGCCTATCAGATTCCCCGGGTCGCAGCGGCGCGACAGTTGCCTGTGGCGCGCTTGCAAGCCTTGCAGGAAGAGGCCACCCTCAGACCATTGATCGGCCCGCCGGTGGTCAATGTGCTGGCGTTGAACCGGGCCCTGGAAAAACTCGCCAGCAAGAGCAAAGGATGAAACATGAGTGATTCCGCGCGTGCAGACGCGTTGTTGGCTACCCTGCCGCGCACCGGCCGTGGCCGGCTGAAGGTGTTCCTCGGTGCTGCGCCGGGGGTGGGCAAGACCTTCGCCATGCTGCAGGCCGCGCATGCCCAGCAACGCCAGGGCGTGCAGGTAGTGGCCGGGGTGGTCGAAACCCATGGCCGTGGCGAAACCGAGGCGCTGCTTGCCGGTTTGCTGCAGCAGCCCATGCTGCGCAGCCAGTACCGGGGGGTCACCCTTGAGGAAATGGACCTCGACGGCCTGCTCGCGTGTGCGCCAGCCTTGGCACTGGTCGATGAGCTGGCGCACACCAACGCCCCCGGCAGCCGCCACGCCAAGCGCTGGCAGGACGTGCAGGAGCTGCTGGCCGCGGGCATCGACGTGTACACCACGGTCAATGTGCAGCACCTGGAAAGCCTCAACGACAAGGTGCGCGACATCACCGGCGTGCACGTGCGCGAAACCTTGCCTGACTGGGTGCTGCAGGAAGCCTTCGAGCTGGTGCTGATCGACCTGCCACCGCGTGAGCTGCTGGAGCGCTTGCGTGAAGGCAAGGTGTACGTACCCGAGCAGGCGCGGGCCGCCATCGATGCGTTTTTCTCGCAAACCAACCTCACCGCTCTGCGCGAACTGGCCATGCAGACGGCCGCCGCCCAGGTCGATGCCGACCTGGCCCACGGCTACCGCCAGCGCGGGCAGGCAGCCCCCGCGTTGCGCGGCCGGCTGCTGGTCGGTGTGGCTGGCGATGACCAGGCCGAGCGCCTGGTGCGTCACGCCAGCCGCGTGGCCCAGCGCCGCCACTTGCCGTGGAGCCTGGTGCACGTGGACAACGGCCGTTTGCGTGACGAGGCAGCCCGCCAGCGCCTGCAGGCGGCCCAGCAACTGGCCGAGCGCCTGGGAGGCGAAGTGGTGTTGCTGCGTGCCGGTGAAGTGGCGCGCACGCTGATCCAGCATGCGGCCGAGCGGCGCGCCAGCCTGGTACTGGTCGGCCAGTCGCGCGACCGTGTGCACCGGCGCTGGTTCGGTGCAGGGGTGGCTGCCCGGCTGTTGCGTGAAAGCCATGGGCTGGAAATCAACGTGCTAGACCGCGATGTACAGCCCTCGGCGCCGCGTTCGGCGGTGCGCCGGGTGTGGGTCTGGCGGCACTACCTGCTGGCGTTGCTGGCCACCGGGATGGCCGCAGGCCTGGCTTGGGCCGTGTCGAGCGTGCTGGCACTGCCGAACATCTCGCTGGTGTTTCTGGCCGCGGTGCTGCTGGTGGCGGTACGCAGTAGCCTGGGGCCGGCCCTGGCCTGCGCGGCACTGTCGTTCCTGGTGTATGACTTTCTGTTCATTCCGCCCAATTTCTCGTTCAGCATCCAGCGCGAAGAAGATGTGCTGACGCTGGTGTTCTTCCTGCTGATGGCCGCCCTTACCGGCAACCTGGCCGCCCGCCAGCGCCGCCAGTTGCAGGCGCTGCGCGAAACCCAGGCGCAGACCAGCCAACTGCTCGACCTGTCGCGCAGGCTGACGGTGGCGACTGACCGCCAGGCCGTGTTCAACGCCGCCGGGCAGCACCTGGGCGGCTGGTGCGACCTGCAAGTGTGCCTGCTGCAGCGCACTGCCGATGGCCAGCTGCAGGTGGCCAGCGGCGAGCACCAGGGTTTCAGCGCCACCGAGCGGGCCGCCGCCGATTGGGCCTGGCAACACGGGCAGGCCGCCGGGCACGGCAGCGACACCCTGCCGGAGGGGCGCTGGTGGTGGTGGCCACTGGCGGTGGATGAGCAACCGCTGGCGCTGCTGGGCGTGCGCCCACGTTCAGGCCAGCCGCTGAGTGACCCGCGTCGGCGCCTGCTGATCGCCCTTGGCCAGCCGCTGGCCCAGGCCCTGGCCCGTGCCCGCCTTGCCGAACAACTCGAAGCCGCGCGCTTGCACGGCGAGACCGAGCAGCTGCGCAGTGCCTTGCTGGCTTCGGTGTCCCACGACCTGCGCACCCCATTGACGGCCATGCGCGGCAGCATCGACAGCTTGCTGGCGCTGGGCGAAGCGATTCCGCTCGACGACCGCCGCGAGCTGTTGGAGGGCACCCGCGACGAGGCCGAGCGTCTGGACCGCTACATCCAGAACCTGTTGGACATGACACGCCTGGGGCACGGTGGCCTCAAGCTGGCCCGCGACTGGGTGGCGCCAGCCGATATTGTCGGCAGTGCGCTCAACCGCCTGCGCGTGGTGTTGGCGCCGCTTCGCGTGCACACCGACGTGCCCGGCGATCTGCCGCTGCTGTTCGTGCATGCGGCATTGATCGAGCAGGCATTGGTCAATGTGCTGGAGAATGCTGCGCGCTTCTCGCCGGCCAATGGTCGGCTGGAATTGCGGGTGGCGGTGCAGGACGAGCGGCTGTGCCTGACCGTGAGCGACCAGGGGCCGGGCATTCCCGTGGGCGACCGCGAAAAGATCTTCGACATGTTCTACACCGCCGCCCGTGGCGATCGCGGCGGGCAGGGGACCGGCCTGGGCCTGGCCATCTGCCAGGGCATGATCGGTGCCCATGGCGGGCAGATTCTGGTGGGCGAAGGCATTGATGGCCAGGGCACCGGCATCACTTTATGCTTGCCGCTGCCCCCGCAACCTGCAGCCGAAAGTGAAAGCCCATGAGCCAGCCCGCCACCCTGTTGGTTATCGACGATGAACCGCAGATCCGCAAATTCCTGCGTATCAGCCTGGCCTCGCAAGGCTACAAGGTGCTCGAGGCGGCTACCGGTGCCGAAGGCTTGGCCCAGGCGGCCCTGGGCAAGCCGGACCTGGTCGTGCTGGACCTTGGCCTGCCTGACATGGACGGCCAGCAGGTGTTGCGGGAGCTGCGGGAATGGAGCTCGGTTCCGGTGTTAGTGCTGTCAGTACGTGCCAGTGAGCTGCAGAAGGTCGATGCGCTGGATGGTGGGGCCAACGACTATGTGACCAAGCCGTTCGGTATCCAGGAATTTCTCGCCCGGGTCCGTGCGTTATTGCGCCAGGTGCCGCAAGCCGGGGGCTCGGAAGTGAAGGCCAGCTTCGGGCCGTTGACGGTGGACTTCGCCTTTCGCCGGGTAACCCTGGAGGGCGTGGAGGTGGCGCTGACACGCAAGGAGTACGCGCTGCTGGCGTTATTGGCCGGGCACCCGGGGCGAGTGATGACCCAGCAGCAACTGCTCAAGGATATCTGGGGGCCCAGCCATGTGGAGGATACCCATTACCTGCGCATCGTGGTCGGGCACCTGCGCCAGAAACTAGGCGATGACCCTACGGCGCCACGCTTCATCATCACCGAGGCGGGTGTGGGTTACAGGCTGGTGGCGCCTGTTGCCTAGCGGAAAGTCGCGCTGGTTGCGGCTGGACCACGCAGCGCCGACCACGCGGCTGCCTGGGGTGGAACAGGTTCTTCGCCCGGTGAATTGAGCATCGGGTGACTTCAAGGGGCTGTTCTTGACTCCAGGTCCATTTCGGCTGGCCATTCCACTTTAGGGGCAAGACGCAGGGCGAACTCACACCAGAGCACGTCGTTGTGATCCTTCGGCTCCCCAGGTGGGGGTAAGGCGCTGGGGCCATGCTGCATGTAAGTGCAGATGTAAGCCCAGGCATGTTGATCCGCCCCCATGGTACTCAGGGGAAACCGGTCGATGACGTTGTTTGTTCCGGGTGCGACGATGGACAGCACCACCCCACATTTGAAACTGGGCGCACCGTTTCCCGGCACGCCACGGTAAAGCCAGCGCTCGGCGCGCACTTGCGACCAGTCGTAGCAGACTGGCTCGACTTTCCAGGTTCCGAAAGGCTTCCACCAACAGTCTTTGAAGTTGTAGGCATAGATTTTTTTTCGTTTCCGGTTGAAACGAATGGGTTCGTCGCGAGGGGGGCATATGCACCTTCGAATTAAAAAAACACACGCCCATGTTTCGAGGATCAGCGAAAGAGTGCCAATGAATACTTGCTCAGAATCGAGGTATGCAAAACTTTTTATCATGTCGAAAGGAAGTGTTGAAATGATGAAAATTGCAGGTAATGTAAAGAGGATTACTAGTTCCCTAGCCCAGCTTATAGCTCTAGATAATTCAAGATAGATTGAATCTTGATGATTTGGAGATTTGTCACCTAAGCCTGGCTCAGTTGTACACGGGTCATCAGGAAGAGGGAGGTCCTCCTTCCAGAAAGTGCAGGGAGGATTAAGCAGCGGGCGAGACATTGAAAGATGCTCCAGAAGCGATTAATTTTTTATCGATTTTTACAAAGCTCGATTGGTCGTATCTGCAGGGTGAATACACAAGCAAGCGCTCAATGCCCTCCAGGTTGTTGTTATCCCAGCATCGAGTTAACTCATTGCCTAATTGCCTCGAGATGCTGTTCTCGACTCCCGATCCATTTCGGCCGGCCACTCGACTTTAGGGGCTAGCCGCAAAGCGAGTTCACACCAGAGTACGTCGTTGTGATTCTTGGGCTCCCCAGGTGGGGGCAAGGCGCTGGGGCCATGCTGCATGTAAGTGCAGATGTAAGCCCAGGCATGTTGATCCGCCCCCATGGTACTCAGGGGAAACCGGTCGATGACGTTGTTCGTTCCGGGTGCGACGATGGACAGCATGACCCCCCATTTGAAAATGGGGGCACCGTTTGGAAGCATGCCGCGCTGAAACCATCGCTCGGCACGGACTTGCGACCAGTCGTAGCAGACTGTCTCGACCTTCCAAGTTCCGAAGGGATTCCACCAACAGTGTTTGAAGTTGTAGGCATAGATCTTTTTTCGTTTACGGTTAAAGCGAATAGGCTCGTCGCGAGGGGGGGATAGGCTAATGCGAATGAAGAAGGCAGATGCCCATATTCCGCCGGCTAGCAGCAAGACGCTAATAAGTATGAGCTCAGAATCAAGAAGTTCAGAAATCTGTATTATATTAAGAGGTAAAGTGGCAGTGAAGATAATCATAGGAAGTGAAAAAAATAACATCAATTCCCTGGCTCCGCCCAAAGGCCTAGCTATTTCGAGATAGATCATATCTTGGTGATTAGGAGATTGATAACCTAAACCAGGCGCAGTTGTGTTTGAGGTATCTGGCAATGGAAGGTCTTCCTTCCAGCCTTTGCAAGGAGGGTTCAGCAGCGGGCGAGACATTAAAATATGCTCCAGGCTGAATTCATTTTGTTCTCGATTATCACCACTTTAGCGTAGCTCGATTTATCGTTTCTGTTGGGCCAGTAGGCGAGCGTCAACTCAACTTTCTCTATGTTGTGGTTGTCCAGAAGTGGGAGTGAGCCAGTAATGTGAATTGTTCTTTCGAGGGATTTGAGAGTAAAGTATTTATCAAGGCTTGCAGAGTCGGCGAGAACGCCGCCCAAATCAATTGGGATGTGTTCGATTTTACCAGTATCCGAGCTATAAGCAGCGATACAGCGTTGTCGATCAATACCTGCCGGGATAATTGCGAGATGCCATTCGTACTTCGTAAGTTCGGAGGTGGCACTCGGCAGCCTAAGATCTACGTCGAGATAAAAACCCGTTGCAACAGAATTTCCGTCATTGAGCAGTGCCCCTGCTGAATGTGGCATTTGTGCGGTGTGAGAGGATTGGAACCTCGTTCTGATCGACACGTAAGCATGTAGACCAATGACTGCTGCATTGAATGCACTTACCGCGTTGCTAAGGTCCTGTTCGTCGATCCAGCGTCGATGCCCCTCTGGCTTTCCCCATTTACTATGTCGGGCCCACAACTCCAGCAATGAGGACTCATGGTTGTTGGCGATCGTCGCCAGCGTGTAGGCCGCCAGTCCCAAAAAAACGATAAAGCCTAGCGCTATGAGCGATGCTCCCAAGAAAGCAATGCCAAAGCCCGCAGAGGCTACTGATACCCAGGCAGCGCCTTTGTATAAGAAGTTCGCTGACTCATCACCTTCACGGCCAGTTCGAAGGCCGGCATTCCAATACTGCACGGCATCCATAACACCAGCAATCGCCGCGATGCCGCCGCCGTACCGCGCAATACTGATGCCCAAACCCGCCGTTAGTATCTGCCCAGGGTGCTGTGTACGTGCGAATACCTGCGCAACAACCAGTCCTGCGGCCTCAACACTGGCACCCAGCACCCCCAGCGATGAAGACCAGACCGCCGCCTGCGCCTCGGGGTTGTGCTGATGGGTCTGCTGTAACGCCCGGTAATTTCTGCGCAGGCTGTCCTGCTGAAACCACAGCCCGCCCAGCGCAAGCAGCAGGCCTACGCTGCCCGTACCGGTCGCCGCATCCCGCAGGCTACGCATTGCATCGCTGGCCACGCTTTGCGCCGCCATCGAACTGATCTGCAGCCCGGCAGACACCTGTGCCTTTACCGAGGCTGCACCGATCGCCACATTGCGCACCAGCGCGCCGAAACCTTCGGCCGTCGACGTTTTCAGCTGGACCAACCGTGCCTGTAATTGCTCGGCGCTTTCGAAGGTCCAGAGCACCACGTCGATCATCTGGTTGCGGTTACCGACCGCGGCGATATTGATTGCGCCGCTCAGCACCATGGCGCGGACCTTGCGCCCCACGGGGTCGCGGAACTGCTGGTCGACCTGCTGCATAAATGCATCGGTGCGGATTTGCAGGGCCTCGTCGAGCACGCTCAGGTACTCGCCGACGGTCAATGAAACCCGCAGCGGGGTTACGTGCTGCCCGGCATACAGCGCGAAAGCCGCACGGTGCACATGGCCGACCAGGGTGCGGCTGCGTTCGCTGAGGTGCTGGGCGAGCGTATTCCCTGCGCTGGTGGTCGCGGCCAGCAGTTGACCGATGGCATCCTGCAGCGGCTTGACCATCAGCAACTGGCCCTCGGGGGTGCCTGCGATGGCTTTGATGATGTCGTAGACCTTGCCGAAGTCGTCGCCTGACAAGCCGCCGATCACGCGCTGCAGCAGCGTCTGGTTCCTGGCCATCAGCGCCTGGTACAACAAGCTGTGCTCGTCTTCCAGCAGTTGCTGCCAGACGAGCTGCGTCATACCCAGCGGCTGACCTTCCTCGGGCATCAGTTCGCTAGGGCCCCCGGCCAGGCAGTCGGCCATCATCTGGATGAAGTACTCGACCGAGACCGGGTCGGCAGCGTCGTAGTCGAAGCGACCGATCTGGTGAAACGCCGGCTGGGCGTAGTGCAGCGCGTACAGCTGGCCAACCTGGTCGATCATCGACTGCCAGTGGTTCAGTTCACGGTCGTAGCCAGCCTGGAACGCCGCGCGGGCGCTTTCGTCGTAGCGCGCTTGCAAGCGGTCCCGGGCCTGCTCCTGGTTGCGGGCGGTGTTGCGGCGGGTCTGCCTTGCGATATCCACTGGCGGCAGGTGCGCCTTGATGCCGACGGGGCTGTCGTTCCACTGTTCGACCTGGCGTGCCTCACGCTCAGCCGCCTCGGCGCCCTGTGCGGCTGCCGTGGCCGCGTGCAGTTGCTGGATGCCCAGCAACGCCTGGGAGGTGAAGTACTCGAAGTGCCGCTGTGGCTGCGCGCGCCATGCCTGCATGGCCTGGACCCAACCTGTGCGCTGGGCGTTCAGTTCCACCACCATGCCGACGGGGTCGGGCAAGGTCAGCGCCAGCACACCGTTTGGCAATTGTTCCCGGGCAATGACGGTACGCAGATAGTTGTGGGTTTCGGACCACCGACCCAAACGGCTGTAGAAGCCGTGAGCACTCGTGAACCGGGCCGATGAAAAGGTGGAGAACTCGAGCACACCCTCCATGCCGAAGCGGAAACTGTCGGTCATGGCGATGCCGAGGCTGGCGGGGTCGTTGCGTGCACGGTGCAGGTCGACTTCGACGAAGCGGGCGAGGGTGGCCGGGTCTGACTGGGCGATGCCTTTGCGGTAGCGGTCGAGCACGGTGCGCGGCCACGGATCGTTGGCGAAGGCAACCCAAGCGGTGCGGTACAGCGACGTGTCGATGTTGATGAACGAGGCGATGACGTCATGGCCTGCGGTGGCACACCATTTGGGCAATGGCCTGGGCGGCCCCAGCGGCATCTGCGATACCGGAAACCGCTGCAAGGTGGCATCGGCCGCCACTGCGTAGGCCTGCCAGGTGGCCTGGTCGAGCAGTACGTAAACGTAGCCCTGGCGCAACAGTCGGAGCTGGTCGGTGTGCATCGGGTGGTAGGTGATTTCGCTGTCACTGGCCCAGCGAAACAGGTGCCCGGCATCGGGGCGCGGGGCATAGGCCTCGCGCAGCAGCAGGATGGGCAGGCCAATACGCCCGCAGGCGTTGCAGCCGCCGTGGCTGTTGGGAATTTCTTCCTGCATGGCGGCATGGATGGTTGCACTGATGCTCATGAGTAGCCTCCTGCCTGCGGCAGGTCGGCAACGATGCGTGCCCAGGCACTGTCGCCGTAGCGGGCGAAGCAGGCGGCCAGGCGTTGCTGGCCAGCCACCGCCTGTGCCACGTCGCGCTGGATGGTCGGGTGCTGCAGCAGCAAGGGGTGGACCATGAGCAGGTGCAGGCACATGCACTGGATATCGCCACGGTCGCGCAGGCCCTGCCTGAAGGCCCTGATCATCAGGTTCATGACATGGACCGGCGCGTTGGCCGGCAAGCCGGATGAGCCTGGGCATTGGCCACGGGTGGCGCCAGTTTGCGCGGTCGCCAGGCGATGCCAGGCACTGAGCAACTGAATGATCTGTGGCGCGACGTTCTGGGTTGCGCGGACTTCACGGGTGATGCGCAGCTCGCCAGCCGGCGATGGCCGTTCGAGCACCGTGCAACTGCCGCAACCATCGGGATGCAGCCAGCTGCGAATCGGCCCGAGTACTGCGCCAGCATTGTTCAGGGTGACGCGCAGCAACGCCAGCCTCACGGGTTCGTACCAGGCCGTGATGCCATGCGGGGCGGGCTGATGCAGCACATGGCACTGCTGGCTGATATGCCGGGCAATGGCTTCGGCGGGTTGATCGCTGAGCAGCCAGGCACACACGTAGTGCCAGGTGGCCGTAGCCTCACGGGCGGCGTAGGTTGCGCTCAATGCGGCCAGAGCGCCGCATGCCTGGCCGGGGCGGGCCAGCCGCACCAGCGCAGGCCAGCGTTCAGGGGCCTGCACCAGGCCGCTGCTGTCGATGCGCGTTACGGCGTCACTGCCCAGCGCCTTGGCCAGCATGGCGATGTCCAGCGGGTGCCCGCTCTGGCAGCCAGCGAAGGGGGCCAGCAGCAGGTAAAAGGCTTCATCGGGGTGGCGGTGCCGGTGCGCGAAGTCATCCACCGACTGCTGGTAGCCGCGTGCGGCTTGGCTCGACATGAGAAGTTCCTTTTCTTCTGGATGGCGAGCGCGAATCTAGCGAGGAATCGCTTCAGTGGGCAGTTACTGGAGTCTTAGCGGGCTGTAAGAATTTTCTTTTTTTTGAATCAGGCCGCACCGTGCCGCCGGCACCCCTTGGCCTGCCCGGCGCTGGGCGACCGCCGTTCAGGCCCTGGGCGGCTCTGCCTCGAAGCACTGGCGCATGACGTCCAGATAACGGCGGGCGCCCAGGCCCAAGGGGCGTGCCTTGAGCCAGATGATGTCCACCCACAAGCGCAGGCGGCTGGCCATGTTGTCGAAGCGCACTTCGGCCAGCGCGCCGGATGCAATAAGCGGTTCCACCAGGGGTTGTGGCAGGTATGCCCAACCCAGCCCGGACTGCACCAGATCCAGGGTGGCCAGGTAGCTGTCGGTCAGCCAGATGCGCCGCGACAGCACCATGCGCGGGTCTGAGCCGGTGGGCTTGCCCGAAGCCACGATGATTTGCCGTTGCTCGGCGAAGGCTTCTTCGGGCAGCGGCGTGCCGCTGTTCTGCCCGGCCGGATGGCGCGGCGAGGCCACCGCAACCAGCAGCTGGCTACCGGCTTCGAGGAATGATTCGCGCTCATCGATGCCTGGCCGCTCGAACACCAGTGCCAGTTGCACGCTGCCTTCGTGCAGCAGGCGAATGGCCTCGGTCTGGGTGGCCGAGCGCACTTCCACTTCCAGGCTGGGAAACGCCTGGGCGAGGGTTTCCAGTGGCTGGCTCCAGCGCCCGGTCTGCAGTTCGGGCGCCATGGCGATGGTCAGGCGTTTCTCCAGGCCCTGGTGCAATTGCAAGGCCTGGGCGTCGAGCAGATTGAGCTGGCAGATCACTTGCCTGGCTTGAGGCTCCAGGGCCAGGGCGGCGCTGGTGGGCAGGGCCTTGCGCGTTGCCCGGTCGAACAGCGGCAGGTCCAGTTCGGCCTCGAGTTGAGCGATTGCCATGCTCACCGCGGACGGCACCCGCCCCAGCTTGCGGGCGGCGGCGGAGAACGAGCCGGCATCCAGCACTGCGAGGAAGATTGCCAGGGATTCGCTGGAGAAGGCCATGTTCGCTGAACCTGATGTGGGGGCGTTGGTAGCCAATGGTAATGGATGGGATGGTCCAATGGAGCATTCGGGTTTTGCGGTGCTTGCGGGAAGGAGCGCCGCCGCCGCGCTGCGGCGCTCTACCTCACAGGTTCGCAAAGGCGCTCAGAACCTGCGCGTGCTCATCAGCTCATCCAGCACACGGGCAGCGACGCGGAACGGCATCGACATGTGGTCCTCGCCGGCTTCGAGCTGGAAGTCACTGCGCAACCCATATTGCGACAACGCCTCAAGCCTGGTTTGCAAGGCCCGGGCATCCTGAATCTCCTGTGCCATTTCGCGGTCACCCATCAGCAAGGTCAGGCTGCTATGGGTCAGCACCAGCTGCCCGGCATGCGCCTTCTGGCTGAATGCCCGTTCATGCGCCAACAGGTAGCGGTCCCGCCACCACAAGCTGGGGCTGATGGCGACCACATGCTGGAACAGCTGTGGGCGGGTGAACAAGGTATAGACGCCGAACATGCCGGCAAACGAATGCCCGACCAGGCTGCGTTGGTCCTGATCGACCTTGAAGCGCGCATTCACCCTGGGCATCAGACGCTGTTCGATGAAGTCGAGAAACAGGTCCTGACCGCCTTGTGGCGGGGTGTTCCGTTCCGGCGGCTGTGGCGGTGACAAGTCGAACGCGCGCCGTTCGAAATCCAGCGGCGTCGCGCTTGGGTAGCCGATTGCGACCAGGACCGACCCGCGCAGGCGCTCCTGCGCGCGCTTGGCCGCGTGAAACGCCGGGAAGTAGGCGTTGCCGTCCAGCAGATAAATCACCGGGTAGCCGCCGGTCCACGGTACATCGCCCTCCGGCAGGCTGATCATGATCCGGTATTCCCGCCCTGCGGCGCTTTTCATCGTCCATTGCTCGGTGCCATCCAGGGCCACCGGCTGCGCATGGGCAACCTGGGCGAGCAGCAGCGCCGCCAGCCCGGCAAACAGTGTGCGTAGCATGCGTAGCCCCCTTACCAGCGGTAGCTCAGGCTGGTGACCACGCTGCGCGCTTCACCCCGGTAGCAATAGCCTTGTTGGCAGTTGATGTAACGCTTGTCGAACAGGTTGCGGGCATTCAAGGCCAGGCGCACGCCGTCCAGGCCACCGCCGAAGTCGTAGTGCACCCCGGCATCGACCAGGGTGTAGCCCTCGTTCTTCACGGTGTTCTGGGCGTCGCCGTAGTTGCTGGCGGTGTAACGTGCGCCACCTGACACCCCCAGGCCCAGCGGCAGGCGGTAGTCGAGCCACAGCGAGGCCAGGTGGCGCGGAACGTCGAGCGGCTGCTTGCCTTCGTTGCCATCGTTGCTTCGGGTGACTTTGGCGTTGTTGTAGCTGTAACTGGCAGTCATCTTCAGCCGCTCTCCCAGGTCCGCCACTGCCTCCAGTTCCAGGCCCCTGGACACTTGCTCACCGGTGGCAATGCTGTTGATCGGGTTGGCCAAGTCGCGGGTCAGCACGTTCTTCTGGGTCAGGTGGTAAAGCGAGGCGGTCAGCAGGGTCGTGCTGCCGGGCGGTTGGTACTTCAAGCCCGCTTCGTACTGTTCACCCTCGGTCGGCTTGTACGCACCACTGCCGCTTTGCGGCTGGAACGAGGTGGCGTAGCTGGCATAAGGTGCGATGCCGTTGTCGAACAGGTAAAGCACGCCGACCGAGCCCGTGGTGGCCGAATCGCTGGTCTTGCGGTTGATGCCGCTGAGGTTGTCACTGCGGCGCACGTGCACCACGTCGCGGCGCAGGCCGGCCGACAGGCGCCATTGGCCCAGGTCCACCTGGTCCTGCAGGTACAGGCCGGTGCGTTGTTCCAGGCCGTCTTCGTCTGCCAACGGCGTGCCGGGCCTGGCCACAGGCTGGTGGTAGTCGGGGGCGAAGCGGTCGATCGAAGGTGCCGGGCCACTGGCATACAGCAGCGAGGTGTCGATCCAGCCATAGTCCAGGCCGGTCAGCAGGGTGTGGTGCAGCGCACCGGTATCGAAACGGCTGACCAGGCGGGTGTCCGCCGACAGTGTCGACATGTCTTCGTATACCCCCACCGCATAGCGGTCGAGGATGTGCCCCTCACGCTCCTGGTAGGGTTGCAGGTACTGGTTGGTGGTGTCGACCTGGCCGTAGCGCAGGTTCTGCTGCACGCTGAACGTGTCGTTGAAGGCATGCTCGAATTCGTAGCCGAAAGTCCATTGGCGTTGCTGCAGCTTGTCGAAGTATTCGTCGCCTTGCCAGAAGTTGGTCAGGTGCTTGCCTTGTTGGTACAGCATTGGCGAAGCGGCGGTTTCGCGTTCCTGGTAGCGCGCCAGCAAGGTCAGGCTGGTGTCCGGGTCGAGCTGCCAGGTGAGCGAAGGGGCGATCATGCGCACATCGTTGTTCAACTGCTCGATGTAGTTCTCGGCATCGCGGTAAACCCCGACCACCCGGTACAGCACATCGCCTGCCGGGTCCAGCTTGCCGCCCAGGTCGAACTGGCCTTGCTGGTGGTTGTAGTTGCCTGCCTGCACCTGCACTTCGTTGCGAGCCTGCAGGCTCGGGCGCTTGCTCACGCGGTTGATCATGCCACCCGGGCTGATTTGCCCGTACATCACCGACGACGGGCCCTTGAGTACCTCGATGCGTTCCAGGCCATAGGCCTCGGTCTGGTACAGCGATAGCCAGCCGCTGCCGGGCTGGCGCAGGCCGTCGAGGAAGTCGGCAGCCATGGTGGTGTCGAAACCGCGGACGCTGATCGTGTCGAAGCGTGGGTCCAGCCCCGAGGCCCCCACCCGCACGCCAGCCGTATAGGCGACGGCATCCTCGACGCGATCAACCTTGCGGTCGGCCATCTGTTCGGCGGTTACCACACTGACGCTTTGCGCGGTCTCCAGGATCGGGCGGTCCGTCTTGGTCGCGCTGCTGGCATTGCTGGCGAAATAACCGGGTACGGGGGCGAAAGCGCTTTGCGAGGCGCTGGCATCGATGCTGATCGGCTCCAGTTGCAGGCCGGTATCCTCGTGCGCGGGCAGCACCACATAGCCCGAGCTGGTCTTTTGCGGCACCAGGCCGCTGCCCTCGAGCAGTTGCGCCAGGCCGTCATCCAGGGAACCTCCGCCGGCAAGGCCTGGGCTGTTCAAGCCCTGGACGGCTGCCGGCGAGAACGACAGGGTGATACCCGAGCGCTCGGCAAAGCGGCTCAAGGCCTGCCCCAAGGGGCCTGCCGGTACGCTCGGCGCGGTGGCCGGCGCGGCATGGCTGCTGGCAGCCAGCAGCGACAGCGCCAGGCACACGGCGCGGGACAAGGGGCGAGAGGGGAAGGGCAGGCGGACAGGTAACATGCGAGGGTCCATTCAGGGAGTGATCTGCCCTAACCGGATCAAACGGCAAAGTCCGCCATTTTTTTTCAAGCCTGCGCCACCACGCGCACCCACCAGCGGGTACGTTGCTCAACGCGCACCGGCAGCAGGTGGGTGAGGTTGCCGAGCAGAACGTCTGGCTGGTCCAGGCGAAAGACGCCGGACAGGCGCAGGTCGGCGAGGCGCGGTTGGCAGTGCAGCCAACCGCGGCGGTAACGCCCGGCTTCGAAAAGAAAATCGGCCAGGCGGATGTCGTCGACCACCAGCAAGCCGCGCGCCCATGCGAATGGGTCAAGGGGGCCGGGGCCCAGTCGGGTGAGCTTGCCAGGGTAGAGTGCCAGGCCCTGGCCGGCAGCCACGTGCTGCTCACCTGCGGCGCTTGTCACCCGCACTTCGCCGTGCTCGACATGCAGTTCACTGTAACCTTCACGCTCGCGCAGCGCCGCCCGTGCCTGCCTGGCGCGGCACAGCCCATGGGCGCATTGCACGCGCCAGTCATGGCCATCGACCAGCAACTCGCCGCTGCGCAAGCGGGCCTCGCGCTGGCTCACGTCCACGGCACTGTCGGTATTGAGCTGGAGTTGCAGGTCAGTCGCCAGCTGCCACTGTCGGCGTTGCCCAACCTCGGTGGCAAAGTCACTGCGCCAGGCCTGTGGCGTGTTGGCGAGCAGCAGCGTGGCGCTGCCTGCGGCAAGCCCCAAGCCGAGCAGCTTCATGGCACGCCGGCGGCTCAGGTCGACTTCGGCCTGGCGCAGCACGGCAGCCGTGTGAGTGGCGCCGGGCAACGGCTCGGCATGAAAGTGCCCGCAGACCTGCTGCATGCGCCGCCAGGCCAGTTCGTGGCGGGCATCGCGCAAGCGCCAGGCCTGGCACTGCTTGAGCAGTTCGATATCCCCCGGCTGGCGGCGCAGGCGCAGCTGCCATTCGATGGCCATGCGCACGATGTTTTCCGGCAGGCGCTCTGCGCTGGCCGTCACTCGAAGCACACCCGGTAGCAGTGCAGCAGCGCCTGGGCGACATGGCGCTCCACCGTACGCCCGGATACCCCAAGCTGCTCGGCAACCTGCGCGTGCGTCAGGCCGGCCAGCTGGTAAAGCAGAAAGGCTTCGCGCACAGCCGGCTTGAGCCCATCGAGCAGCTGCGCGATACGCTCCAGGCATTGCAGTGCCTCGTGGCGTACAGCCGGTGAGGGGTAGCTGGCATCGGGCAGTTGCGCCAAGGCTTGCAGGTAGGCACGCTGCAGGGCATCGCGCCGCCAGTGGTCCACCACCAGGCCACGGGCGATGCGCGCCAACAATGCACGAGGGGCTCGGGCGCTGATCGGTTGGTTGCGCACCAGCAGGCGTACGAAGGTGTCCTGGGCCAGGTCTGCCGCCTGCTGCGAACAGCCCAGCGAACGCCTCAGCCAGGCGTGCAGCCAACCGCGTTCGTTGTGGTACAGCGCTTCGAGCGGAATGATCGCATCCGTTTCATGCATAGCCATGCAGCGCCCCTGAAGCGAAAGGATGGAAGAAAAGCGCGCACCTTAAACGCGAATCGTTCCCAATTCAACTTTTTCCGAGGGTTGGGGCTGCAGCGTGGGAGCGCAGGACTCCCACCGAGGGCGGGGGAAAATCAGAGGTCGATGGCTTTGGCGGCGATGCGTGCCTGGTCCAGCAACACGTTCAGCTCGGCGACCTGTTGGCGCAATTGGTCACGTTCGTCTTTGAGTTTACGCAGCTCATCACGGCGCACGGAGACATAGAGGGTCTGGGTTGGGGTTGCAGGCATCAAGGTACCCATGAGCACACCTCGCGGTTTTGGCTGGTGACAATTCAAAGCGTAGACGCTTCTGGCGGGCGCATTTTGAATTCTTTCACAAGCCTTGGGAACTTTTTTGTTTATCGTGGTCTTGCCGTTCGTCGCTGAACCCTCGGGCGGCATGCTGGACTAACCTGAACAGCTGGACTGTTGTCATCTATTTCGAAAGGGGAGCATCGGCTCATGCAACTGGGAATCGTCGGGCTGGGCCGCATGGGCGGCAATATCGCAAGGCGCCTGATGCGCGCTGGCCACCGCACCATTGTGCACGACCGCAACCGCGACGCGGTTACCGGCCTTGAAGGCGAGGGCGCCCAGGGCGCACACGACCTTGGCGCGCTGGTGCAAAAACTGAAAGCGCCACGCGCGGTATGGGTGATGCTGCCGGCTGGCGAGCCGACCGAGCAGACCATCGCGCAACTGGCCGAGCTGCTGGAGCCGGGCGATGCCATCATCGACGGCGGCAACACCTTCTACAAGGACGACATGCGCCGCGCCGCCGAGCTGGCCAAGCGTGGCCTGCATTACCTGGACGTAGGTACCTCTGGCGGGGTATGGGGCCTGGACCGCGGCTACTGCATGATGATCGGTGGCGAGAAGGACGTGTTCGAGCGCCTGGAGCCGCTGTTCAAGGCGTTGGCACCGGGTGTAGGCGACATTCCGCGCACCCATGGCCGCAGCGGCGAACACCAGCGCGCCGAGCATGGTTATATCCACGCTGGCCCACCGGGCGCCGGCCACTACGTGAAAATGGTGCACAACGGCATCGAATACGGCCTGATGCAGGCCTATGCCGAAGGTTTCGACCTGCTGCGCAGCAAAGGCGGCAACGAACTGCCGGAAGACCAGCGCTTCGACCTCGATGTGGCCGAAATCGCCGAGGTATGGCGCCGGGGCAGTGTGGTCATCTCGTGGCTGCTCGACCTCACCGCCGATGCGCTGGTGGCCGACCCGCAGCTGTCGCAGTTCAGTGGCTCTGTATCCGACAGTGGCGAGGGCCGCTGGACCATCGATGCCGCCGTGGAGCAGGCAGTGCCGGTACCGGTCCTGTCCAGCGCATTGTTTGCCCGTTTCCGCTCGCGTCAGCAGCAGGGCACCTACGGTGACAAAGTGCTCTCGGCCATGCGCCTGGGCTTCGGTGGCCATGTCGAGAAAAAAGACGAATGACTAAAAAGAGCACTCCGGCCGCACCCCCCTGCACGCTGTTTCTGTTCGGCGCCAATGGCGACCTGGTCAAGCGCTTGCTCATGCCTGCGCTGTACAACCTCAGCCGCGACGGTTTGCTCGACCGCAACCTGCGCATCGTTGGCGTTGACCACAACCCTGCCACGGCCGAGGAATTTGCCGCACGCCTGCATGCGTTCATGGCCGAGCGTGACAAGGGCGGCGAAGGCGCCGCCCAGTGCCTGGACGAAAAACTCTGGGCGCGGCTGGCCAAGCGCCTGGACTACCAGACGGGCGATTTCCTCGACCCGGCCACTTACCAGGCGCTGGGCAAGCGCATTGACAAGACCAGCCACGGCAACGCCATCTTTTACCTGGCCACCTCGCCGCGTTTCTTCCCTGAAGTGGCCCAGCGCCTTGGCGAGGCCGGCTTGCTCGACGAGTCTGCCGGCGGCTTTCGCCGGGTAGTGGTGGAGAAGCCGTTCGGTACCGACCTGGCCAGTGCCGAGGCGTTGAACGCCTGCCTGCTGAAGGTGATGTGCGAGCGGCAGATCTACCGTATCGACCACTACTTGGGCAAAGAAACGGTGCAGAACATTCTGGTCAGCCGGTTCTCCAATGGGTTGTTCGAGTCGTTCTGGAACAACCACTACATCGACCATGTGCAGATCACCGCCGCGGAAACCGTCGGTGTCGAGACGCGGGGTGGCTTCTACGACGCCACCGGCGCCTTGCGCGACATGGTGCCCAACCACCTGTTCCAGCTGCTGGCCATGGTTGCCATGGAACCGCCGGCAGCGTTCGGCGCCGACGCCGTGCGCGGCGAAAAGGCCAAGGTGATCGGCGCCATCCGCCCGTGGTCGGCGAAGATGGCGCTGAAGCATTCCGTGCGGGGCCAGTACAGCGCCGGCAAGCAGGGGCGCAAGCACCTGCCCGGCTACCGCGAGGAGGCCAATGTCGCGCCCGACAGCCAGACCGAAACCTACGTGGCGCTGAAGGTGATGATCGACAACTGGCGCTGGGCGGGGGTGCCGTTCTACTTGCGTACCGGCAAGCGCATGAGCGTGCGTGACACCGAGATTGCCATCTGTTTCAAGCCGGCACCGTACGCGCAGTTCCGCGAGTCGGAGCTGGAGCGCCCCAAACCCAACTACCTGAAAATCCAGATTCAGCCCAACGAAGGCATGTGGTTCGACCTGCAGGCCAAGCGCCCCGGGCCGGAGTTGGTAATGGAGAACGTCGAGCTGGGCTTTGCCTACAAGGACTTCTTCAAGATGACCCCGGCGACCGGCTACGAGACCTTGATCTATGACTGCCTGACCGGTGACCAGACCTTGTTCCAGCGGGCCGACAACATCGAGAACGGCTGGCGTGCCGTGCAGCCGTTCCTCGATGCCTGGGCCCAGGGGGGCGAGGTGCACGAGTACCCGGCGGGTGAAGATGGCCCCGAGGCGGGCAATGACCTGCTGAGCCGGGACAAGCGGGAATGGCACCGATTGGGGTAACAGGTTTTTCGGCGTGTGCCGGCCGCTTCGCGAGTGAACCCCCCTTTTGACAGGGGCTGCACAACCCCTTGGGCGGCGCGGCCCTGTGGGGCGGGTTGACAAGCGAAAGGGCCAGCACAGGCAACCACTTTAAGGAAACGCGATGCCCGCCCACATAGAAGATTACGCCCTGTTGGGCAATTGCCGCAGCGCCGCCCTGGTCAGCCGGGATGGCTCGCTCGACTGGCTATGCCTGCCACGCTTCGACGCCCCGGCGGTGTTCGCCGCCTTGCTGGGCAACGAAGAAAACGGCCGCTGGCGCCTGGCCCCTTGCGACCCGGTCGAGCACTGCAGCCGGCAGTACCTGAACGACACGCTGGTGCTGGAAACCACGTGGGTCACTGCCACTGGCCGGGCCCGCGTACTCGATTTCATGCCGCTGGGTGACGTCAACGCCGTGGTGCGCATCGTCGAAGGCCTCTCGGGCGAAACCAATTTCGAAATGGACCTGGTCATGCGCTTCGACTACGGGCGCAGCGTGCCATGGGTCGAACGCCTGGACCCGCTCACCCTCAGCGCGGTGGCCGGCCCCGACCGCCTGATCCTGTGCAGCACCGTACCGCCCCATGCCCGCGACCACCACACCGGCGCGCGCTTTCGCGTGGCGGCCGGCCAGCGCCAGGTGTTCAGCCTGCGCCACCAGCCCTCGCACCTGCCGGTGCAGCCCGGCTGCGATGCCGACGCGGCCCTGGCCCATACCTGCGAGCACTGGCAGGCGTTCGCCGACCGCTGCCCTCAGGTAGGCCCCTACAGCGCACTGGTCCGTCGCTCGTTGCTCACCCTGAAAGCCATGACGTATGCCCCCACTGGCGGCATCGTTGCGGCCGTCACCACGTCGTTGCCGGAACAACTCGGCGGCGAGCGCAACTGGGATTACCGTTTCTGCTGGCTGCGCGACGCCACCATGACCTTGCTGGCATTCATGAACCTGGGCTATTTCGACGAGGCCCAGGCCTGGCGCGAATGGCTGCTGCGCTCGGTGGCCGGCAACCCCGAACAGATGCAGATCATGTACGGCCTGGGTGGCGAGCGCGACCTGCAGGAATACACCTTGCCCTGGTTGCCGGGGTACGAGCACTCGCAACCGGTGCGGGTGGGCAATGCCGCGTCGGCCCAGGCGCAGCTGGATATCTATGGCGAACTGGCCGATGCCATGAGCCAGGCAATCAAGGGCGGCTTGCCGCGCCATCCGCGTAGCGCCGCCATCTCTCGGCTGATCCTGCCCTATGTGGAGCGTATCTGGCGCCAGCCGGACGAGGGTATCTGGGAGGTGCGCGGCGGCCGCCAGCAGTTCGTGCATTCCAAGGTGATGGCCTGGGTGGCGTTCGACCGCGCTGCCGGCTTGGCGGACACGACCGAAGAAGGCCGTGAGCATGGCCAGCATTACCGCCAGGTGGCCGACCAGATCCGCCGTGAAGTGTGTGAGCAAGGGCTCGACAGCAGCGGCAGTTTCTTCGTTCAGGCCTATGGTTCGGACGAGATGGACGCCAGCCTGCTGCAGATCGCCCTGACCGGCTTCCTGCCTGCCGATGACCCGCGCTTTCTGCGCACGCTGGAACAGATCGAGCAACGCTTGCTGAAAAACGGGTTGCTGATGCGCTACGACAGTGACAGTGCCGGGGATGGCCTGACCCCAGGCGAAGGTACGTTCCTGGTCTGCTCGTTCTGGCTGGCCGACGTCTACATCCTGCTGGGCCGGATGGCGCAAGCGCAAGCGTTGTACGAGCGTTTGACCGGCCTGTGCAACGACGTGGGCCTGCTGGCCGAGCAATACGACCCGGCCTGCCAGCGCATGCTTGGCAACTACCCGCAGGCGTTCAGCCATATCGGCATCATCAATACTGCCCTGAACCTCCAGCAGGCCCGCTGCCCGGCCCGCGACCGGGCCAGTTGCGGTTGAGCCGGCTGCACCGAATTTGTGCGCGCTCCGGCAAGCGAGCGGGGTAGACTAGGTCAAATCTCATTCGGCAAGGAGCGTCCATGGGTATCCGCGGTTCGGATCGGCAGATCGACAACATCGAGTTCAATGTCAGCGATATCGCACGCAGCAAGGCGTTCTATGGGCATGTTTTCGGCTGGCGCTTCACCGACTACGGGCCAACCTACAGCGAATTCAGCGACGGCCGCCTCACGGGCGGCTTTACCACGGGTGAGCCGGTGCGCCCGGGGGGGCCGCTGATCATCCTTTACGCCGATGACCTGCAAGCCACGCAGCAGCGCGTGACCGCGGCGGGGGGCAGTATCAGCCGCGCGACCTTTGCCTTCCCCGGGGGGCGGCGTTTCCATTTCATTGACCCGGACGGTCATGAACTGGCGGTGTGGACGGCTCAAGCCTGATGGCCAATCACAAGATCGAAATTCGCCGGCGCAACGTTGGCAAGATCCTGCACGCGGCGGAAAAGGTGTTCGCCGAAAAAGGCTACGGCGCGACCTCCATGGGCGATATCGCCGAGCAGGCCGAACTGCCGCGTTCCAACCTGCATTACTACTTCAGCACCAAGGACGATCTGTTCCGTGCGGTGCTGCAGGACCTGCTGGATGTGTGGAAGCAGGACGCGCTGTGTTTCGAGAATTTCGACGACCCACGGGTGGTGCTGACCAGCTACATCCGCGCGAAAATGGGGCATTCGCGGTCACGGCCGCTAGGCTCGAAGGTCTGGGCCGAGGAAATGCTGCATGGGGCACCGGTGCTGGGGGGCAACCTGGATGACAGCCTGGTGCCGTGGGCCAAGCTGAAGGAGGCGAAGATCCGCCGCTGGGTGGAGGAGGGGCGCATTCTGCCGGTCGAGCCCTCGGCGCTGCTGTACATGATCTGGGCCTCGACCCAGCATTACGCCGACTTCGGTTACCAGGTGCAGTTGCTCAACGGCGGCGATGAACTGTCGGACCTGGCGTTCGAAAGTGCGGTGCAAACGGTGACCAGTGTGATCCTGCGGGGGATTGGCCTGGAGCCGTGACCGGCCATGCCTGCCGCGCACGGTCTTTTTGCTGTCCACAAAAAGGCCGTGCCAGTGCGGCGGGCGCCGGTCTACATCAGCTCGCTTCGCGGTAGGGGTTGCGCGGGTCCTGGGTCCAGTTCAGGTAAGGCTTGCCAGTGTCCTGCGCCTGCATGTCGATGCAGTTCTCCACCGGGCAGGTGATCTGGCACAGGTTGCAGCCCACACATTCTTCCTCGATCACGCTGTAGGCATGCGTACCGTCTGCCTTCAGCGTACTGGCGATGGCCTGGTGCGAGGTGTCCTCGCAGGCGATGTGGCAGCGACCGCAACCGATGCACGCTTGCTGGTCGATATGCGCCACCGACTTGTAGTTGATGTCCAGGTACTTCCAGTCGGTGGTATGCCCTACCGCCTGGCCACGGAACGCCTCGATGTTGGCGTGGCCGTGCTGGTCCATCCAGCGGGCCAGGCCGTCTTTCATGTCTTCGACGATGCGAAAGCCATGCAGCATGGCCGCCGTGCACACCTGCACCGCGCCGCTGCCCAGCGCCATGAATTCGGCCGCGTCGCGCCAGTTGCCGATGCCGCCGATGCCGCAAATCGGCAGGCCATGGGTGGCCGGGTCACGGGCAATCTCTGCCACCATGTTCAGGGCGATCGGCTTCACCGCCGAGCCGCAGTAACCGCCATGGGTGCTCTGGTCACCGACGATGGGGTGGGCGACCATGCGGTCAAGGTCGACGCTGGTGATCGAGTTGATGGTGTTGATCAGCGACACAGCATCGGCCCCGCCGCGATGCGCAGCGCGTGCCGATTGGCGGATGTCGGTGATGTTCGGCGTCAGCTTGACGATCACCGGCAGCGAGCAGTGCTGCTTGCACCAGCGGGTGACCATTTCCACGTACTCCGGCACCTGGCCGACCGCCGCGCCCATGCCGCGCTCCGGCATGCCGTGCGGGCAGCCGAAGTTCAGCTCGATGCCATCGGCGCCAGTGGCTTCCACCAGCGGCAGGATGAACTTCCACGACGCTTCCTCGCACGGCACCATCAGTGACACGATCAACGCGCGGTCGGGCCAGTCCTTCTTCACCTGGGTGATTTCGCGCAGGTTGATTTCCAGTGAACGGTCGGTGATCAGTTCGATGTTGTTGATGCCCTGCACCTGGCGGTTGGCGCCGTAATGGGCCGAGTAGCGCGACGAGACGTTGACCGCGGCCGGGTCTTCGCCAAGGGTCTTCCACACCACGCCACCCCAGCCGGCTTCAAAGGCGCGGACCACGTTGTAGGCTTTGTCGGTGGGCGGCGCGGACGCCAGCCAGAACGGGTTGGGGGCCTTGATCCCGGCGAACACGATAGACAAGTCGGCCATTACGCTGCCTCCACGTTGAGCATGAGTTGGGCATGGATGGCTTCGGCGGCCACTTTGCCGTGTTGTACGGCCTGAACGGTGAGGTCCTGGCCCCGCGCGGTGCAGTCGCCACCGGCGTATACCCCTGGCAGGCTGGTCTGCATGTTCACGTCAACGCGAATACGCTCACCGTCACGGGCCAGTTGCGCGGCCACTGGGTCGGCGAGGCTGCTGTCGTCGAAACGCTGGCCGATGGCCTTGAAGATGGCGTCGGCGGCCAGTTCGAAGGTTTCGCCGGTGTCGCGCAGGCGGCCGTCGGCCAATTCGGTACGGGCAAAGCGCATGCCGCGTACGTTGCCAGTGTCATCCAGCAGCACGCTGTCGGGGCGGGCCCAGGTGTGCAAGCGCACCTGGTTGGCCTTGGCGATGTCCTGCTCGTGCCCGGTGGCCCCCATGTCGGCGTGGCCACGGCGGTACACCAGGTTGACGTCGCGGGCACCCAGGCGGCTCATTTGCACCGCCATGTCGATGGCGGTGTTGCCGGCACCGATCACCAGACAGCGCTCGGCCAGCGGCAGTTGGCTGAGGTCGTCTGCCTGGCGCAACTCGCGGATGTAAGCGGTGGCGGCAAGCAGGCCGGGGGCCTCTTCATCGGCCAGCCCCAGCTGGCGCACGGCATTCAGGCCCAGGCCAAGGAACACCGCATCGTATTGTTCGCGCAGTTCGCCCAGGCTGAGGTTGCCCCCCAGGCGCTGGCCATGGCGCAGCTCGATACCGCCGATACCCAGCAGGAATGCCACTTCCCGCTGGGCATAATCGTCAACCAGCTTGTAGCGGGCGATGCCGTATTCATTGAGGCCACCCGGCTTGTCACAGGCTTCGAACACCACCACGTCATGGCCATGCATGGCCAGCCGATGCGCGCAGGCCAGCCCCGCAGGGCCAGCGCCGACCACCGCAATGCGCTTGCCCGTGGCCGGTGAACGCTGGAACGGGTGGTCGCTGAACTGGGCATTGTCCAGGGCGTAGCGTTGCAACTGGCCGATCAGTACCGGGGCGCATTCCTGCGCGTTGTTGCGCACACACGCTTGCTGGCACAGGATTTCGGTCGGGCAGACGCGGGCACAGCTGCCGCCGAGAATGTTGGCCGACAGAATCCGTTCGGCAGCGCCTTGCAGGTTCTCGTCGCTGATGCGGTGGATGAATGACGGGATGTCGATTTCGCTGGGGCACGCGTTGACGCAGGGCGCGTCGTAGCAATACAGGCAGCGGGCGCTTTCCACGGCGGCCTGGCGTGCGGTGAGGGGTGGGGCCAGGTCGCTGAAGCACTCGGCCAATTGGTCGGCGCCGGCCCGGGGGCGCGGCAAATGGTTCAGGGCGTCGATCACGGTTGTAGCCTCTCTATTTTTTTGGTTCAGGCGACAGCTGTTGTGGTGGGATCGGGGGCCGCTGTGCGGCCCATCGCGACGCAAGGCCGCTCCTACAAGGGACCGCGCATTCCTGTAGGAGCGGCCTTGTGTCGCGATGGGCTGCGCAGCAGCCCCAATGGCTTCAGCGCTGAACGGGCGTCGGCCGCTGCTGGTCGGCCCGACGCTCCAGCACCTCATACACCGACGGATACGCCGGCCGCTCCACATAGCGCCCCGCGCCCGCCTCGGCGCGCAGGTCGCCATCAGCCCAGACCACTTTGCCCTGGCTGATGGTGTGGCTGGGGACGCCACGTACAGTGCGGCCTTCGAAGATGTTGAAGTCCACCCGTTGGTGGTGGGTCTGGGCCGAGATGGTGCGCGTGCCTTGCGGGTCCCATAGCACCAGATCGGCATCGGCCCCTACGCGGATGGCACCCTTGCGTGGGAACAGGTTGAAGATCTTCGCCGTGTTGGTAGAGGTCAGTGCCACGAACTCGTGCATCGACAGGCGCCCGCTGTTGACCCCGGCATCCCACAGCACCGCCATGCGGTCTTCGATGCCGGCGGTGCCATTGGGGATGCGGCTGAAGTCATCCCGGCCCATGGCTTTCTGTTCGGCGCAGAAGCAGCAGTGGTCGGTGGCTGTGGTGTGCAGGTTGCCCGCCTGCAGGCCGCGCCACAGCGCCTCCTGGTGCTCGCGCGGGCGGAACGGCGGGCTCATGACGTAGCCGGCGGCTGTGGCCCAGTCCGGGTCACGGTAGACGCTGTCGTCCAGCAGCAAGTGGCCAGGCAGCACTTCGCCGTAAACCGGTTGGCCCTTGGCCCGCGCATAGGCGATTTCATCCAGCGCCTCGCGGCTGGAAATGTGCACCAGGTACAGCGGTGTACCGAGGGTTTCGGCAATGCGGATGGCGCGGCTGGCCGCCTCGCCTTCAACCTGCGAAGGGCGCGACAGGGGGTGCGCTTCCGGCCCGGTCAGGCCCTGTGCCAGCAGCTTTTTCTGCAGGTGGAACACCAGCTCGCCATTTTCGGCATGCACGGTGGGCACTGCACCCAGCTGCAGGCAGCGCTCGAAGCTGGCCACCAAGGTGTCGTCGGCCGCCATGATGGCGTTCTTGTAGGCCATGAAGTGCTTGAAGCTGTTCACCCCATGCTTGGCCACCAGTTCGCCCATCTCTTCGGCCACCTGCTCGCTCCACCAGGTGACGGCGACGTGGAAGCCATAGTCGCTGGCACTTTTCTGGGCCCAGCCGCGCCAGGTGTGAAACGCCTCCAGCAGTGACTGCTGCGGGTTGGGAATGACGAAGTCGATGATCGATGTGGTGCCGCCCGCCAGGCCGGCGGCGGTACCGCTGAAGAAGTCTTCACTGGCCACGGTGCCCATGAACGGCAATTGCATATGGGTGTGCGGGTCGATGCCGCCCGGCATCAGGTATTGCCCGCTGCCGTCGAGGATCTCGCAATCGGTCGGCGCTTCCAGGCCAGGCCCGACTGCACGGATCAGGCCATCGGCACACAGCACATCGGCGGGGTAACTCTCTTCGTGGGTAACAACGGTGGCGCCACGGATCAACAGGGACATGCCGTTTTCCTCGCAGGCTGACCGGTCTTGGCCGGTTCTTGGAATTTTCGGAAGCAGGGCGGGCAGGGGTTAATCCTGTCATACCTGACAAGATTCGAGGCTAGATGCTGATCCTGAATTCAGCAAGAAAATTTCCTATTTATTTTGTGGTTTTTAAATCATTGATTTACATGAATTAAATATTTAGAGCCCGCTGAATTCGGGGCCTCCAGGGTTTTTGACTAACTTGACAAGATAGAAAATTGGTCGAGATTTCTAAGGCACTCATACGCGTGTGTACTCCGGCCATCGAATTAGCCCGATGAGCAGACAACTCGAAAAAGTCTGGAGAAAGGCCCATGCAACAGAGCAGATCGCAAGTGGTTGAGCAGGATGGCCTGTTCGAGCTGGCCGAGGGCAGTGATGTTCTCGACAGCCCGCGCTACAACCACGACATCGCACCGACCAAGGTGCACCAGCGCACCTGGAACAAATGGCACATCACGGCCCTGTGGGTAGGCATGTCCATCTGCGTGCCAACCTACACCCTCGGCGGCGTGCTCACAGCCTACTTTGGCCTGAGCGTTGGCGAGGCGTTGCTGGCGATCCTGCTGGCCAACATCATCGTGCTGATCCCGCTGACCCTCAACGCGTTCCCCGGCACCAAGTACGGTATCCCGTTTCCGGTGCTGCTGCGCTCGTCGTTCGGCATTCTGGGCTCCAACGTGCCGTGCCTGATTCGCGCCGTGGTGGCCTGCGGCTGGTTCGGGATCCAGACCCTGTTCGGCGGGCTGGCCATCCACCTGTTCCTGGGTTCGGTGTTCGACGGCTGGAAGGCCCTGGGCGGTGTCGGCGAGGTGATCGGGTTCATGATCTTCTGGTGCCTGAACCTGTGGGTGGTACTGCGGGGCGCCGAGTCGATCAAGTGGCTGGAGACGCTCTCGGCGCCGCTGCTGGTGGCCGTTGGGCTGGGCCTGCTGGTGTGGGCCTTGCCACACATGTCGATGACCGAACTGCTGGCGCAACCGCCCAAACGCCCTGAAGGCGCCAGCGTGGTCAGCTACTTCTGCGCTGGGCTCACGGCCATGGTCGGCTTCTGGGCCACGCTGTCGCTGAACATTCCCGATTTCAGCCGCTATGCCCGCAGCCAGAAGGACCAGATCCTCGGGCAAATCTTTGGCCTGCCGCTGACCATGTTCCTGTTCGCGGCCTTGGGCGTGGTGCTGACTGCGGCCTCGGCGTCGCTGGTGGGCGAAACGGTGTCCGACCCGGTCAGTCTGATCGGCAAGATCCACAGCCCGTTCTGGGTCGCCCTGGCCATGGCGCTGATCGTGATCGCCACCCTGTCGACCAACACTGCGGCGAACATCGTGTCGCCGACCAACGACTTCCAGAACATCGCCCCGCGCCTGATCGGGCGCAGCCGTGCGGTGTGGCTGACCGGCTTCATCGGCCTGGCGCTGATGGGCCACGAGTTGCTGAAGAAACTGGGCTGGATCGTGTCCGACCTGAGCCTGGAAAGCGTGTACTCCAATTGGTTGCTGGGCTACTCCAGCCTGCTCGGGCCGATAGCCGGGATCATGGTGGTGGATTACTTCCTGATCCGCCGGCAAAAGCTGGACCTCGCCGGGCTGTACCGCGACGACGTGTACCCGGCGTGGAACTGGGCCGGCTTCGCCGCCTTCGTGCTGCCCGTGGGGTTGACGGTGCTGGCGATCGGCAACAGCAGCTTCAGCTGGTTCTACGACTATGGCTGGTTCACCGGCTCGCTGCTGGGGGCGGCGTTGTACTACGTGTTCGCTGGCTTGGCGGCGCGCAGCCCGGCGCGGCTGGTCAAACCCTTGCCCTGAGACCGTGTCTGCTTCTTCGCGGGCATGCCCGCTCCTACAGGTATTACGCAGTACTGGAAAACCTGTGGCGATCTGGTGGGAGCGGGCATGCCCGCGAAGAGGCCCGAACAGATAACAAAAGCCTGAAGGAGAAACCCGTGACCCCTTTCCAAGACATCCTCAAGACCACCGCCCACCACATCGACAGTGCCCGCCTCTGGCAATCGCTGATGGACCTGGCCCGCCTCGGCGCCACGCCCAAGGGGGGTGTCTGCCGCCTGGCCCTGACCGACCTCGACCGCCAGGCCCGCGACTTGTTCGTGCAATGGTGCGAGGCGGCCGGTTGCACGGTCAGCGTCGATGCCGTGGGCAATATCTTCGCCCGTCGCCCTGGGCGTAACCCCAAGCTGCCACCGGTGATGACCGGCAGCCATATCGATACCCAGCCCACTGGCGGCAAGTTCGACGGCTGTTTCGGCGTGATGGCCGGGCTGGAAGTGCTCCGTACCCTCAACGACCTGGGCGTGGAAACCGAAGCACCGCTGGAGGTGGTGGTGTGGACCAACGAAGAAGGTTCGCGCTTTGCCCCCTGCATGATGGGGTCGGGTGTGTTCGCCGGCAAGTTCACCCTGGAAGAAACCCTGGCCAAGCGCGATGCCCAGGGCACCAGTGTGGGCGAGGCGTTGAACGCCATTGGCTACGCCGGCCCACGTGCGGTGCTCGGGCACCCGGTGGGGGCATATTTCGAAGCGCATATCGAGCAAGGGCCGATACTCGAGGACCAGGCCAAGACCATTGGGGTGGTCCTCGGTGCCCTTGGCCAGAAGTGGTTCGACCTGACCCTGCGCGGCGTCGAAGCCCATGCCGGCCCCACCCCCATGCACCTGCGCAAGGATGCCCTGGTGGGTGCCGCCGCGGTGGTCGAAGCGGTCAACCGCACAGCCCTCGGCCACCAGCCGCATGCCTGCGGCACGGTGGGTTGCTTGCAGGCCTACCCGGGCTCACGCAACGTAATCCCTGGCGAAGTGCGCATGACCCTGGACTTCCGCCACCTTGAGGGCGAGCAACTGGATGCGATGATCGCCGAGGTACGAGGGGTCATCGAGGCGACCTGCGCCAAGCATGGCCTGAGCCACGAACTGGTGCCCACCGCGGACTTCCCGGCATTGTACTTTGACAAGGGCTGTGTCGATGCCGTGCGCGATTCGGCCAAGGCCCTGGGGTTGCCGCACATGGACATCGTCAGCGGGGCAGGGCATGACGCGATCTTCCTTGCGGAGCTGGGGCCGGCCGGGATGATTTTCGTACCGTGCGAGAACGGCATCAGCCACAACGAAATCGAAAACGCCGCACCCGATGACCTGGCGGCGGGTTGCGCGGTGTTGTTGCGGGCGATGCTGGCTGCTTCGCAGGCGATTGCCAGCGGCCGCCTGGCAGCTTGATCAGGCGTAAGGGCCGTTCCTTCACTGGTCGTGTTTGGCAATAGATCGGCGGAGCCACACCGCCCGTTTGTAGAAGCGGGTTCACCCGCGAACACCGGCGTAGCCGGTGCCAGCCACCGCGCTGGATTCTTCGCGGGCGCGCCCGCTCCCACACAGGCCGCGTCGCGCTTACGAATTCAGTTCTCTGCGCGACAGCGCAGCCCGTAGTGCTGTGTTATCTCCTACAGGGCTGGTTCCAGGTAGCCGTCACGGCCGATGTGATAGCGCTGCAGGTCCTGCGCCAGCACCAGCCGGCCGCGGTAGTGGGCCAGTGCCTCATCACGCACGTCGTTGATGCTCGGGCTGCGCCTTGGGTCGCTCTGATAGCGGGCACTGAAGTGCGTCAGCACCAGGTTGCGCACGCCTGCCGCCTCGGCAAAGCGCGCCACTGCCGCCGCAGTGCTGTGCCCAAAGGTGACCCCGGTCCGCTCCACCACCGCCTGCGTGAAGGTTGCCTCATGCACCAGCACATCGGCGCCTCGGGCGGCGTCGGCGAGCAATTGCGGGTTGTCATTGTCACCACACACGATAACTCGCCGGGGCGGGCGCGAGCCACGCAGGTATTCATTGCCATGCAACAGCTGCTCGCCGAATTTCACGGTACGCCCTTTGGCCAGCTCGCCCCACATCGGGCCCCGCGGTACGCCCTCAGCCTCCAGGCGCAGGGTGTCCAGGCGGGGTTCGGGGTTGAGTTCGGTAAACACGAAACCTACGCTCGGCACCCGGTGCGACAAGCGCACCGCTGTTACCTGCAGGGTCTGGTTGCGCCAGCCCTGCCAATCTTCCACGGTCAGCAGGCGCAGCTCGAACGGCAGGAAGGTATCACTGGCGGCCAGGCCTTGGCGTAGCCAGCCATGCAGCGCGGCAGGCAAGACAATATCCAGCGGTTGGTTACGGCCACTCATGCCGGCACTGGCGAGCAGCCCGGGCAGGCCAAAACAATGGTCACCATGAACGTGGGTAATGAAGACCGCCTGCAGGTCGCGAACCGACAGCGGCGTGTGCAACAGTTGGTGCTGGGTGCCCTCGCCGCAGTCGACCAGGTACCAGTGGCTACCACTGGCTTCGACTACGGCGGTGGCGCTGACGTTGCGGGCTTTGGTCGGCACCCCGGCGGAGGTACCGAGAAACAGCAGGTCCATGTTGCGGCTCCTTGTGCCAGTCCAGTCGCGCAAAATCGCGCAATACGCAGGGCCTCGTTCCTTCGAGACGAACAACGCCGCACACCTTAGCCGGATTGTCGCAGGCCGTCGATTGCCCGCTAGTCAGCCTGCCGCCAGACTAGCTTGCTGGTGTCGTAGCCTTGCTCGCGGGCAATGTTCAGCAACTGTTCACGCTGCTGGTCGGTGACCGCAGGGGTGCGCGACAGCAGCCACAGGTACTCACGGTTGGGGTGGCCGACCAGTGCCACGCGGTAATCCTTGTCGTGGTACAGCACCCAGTACTCACCCTTGGTCAGGCCAGGGGCCAGGCGGCTGAACCAGTTGTCGAAGCGTACCCACAATTTGTCAGTCCTGCCCGGCTGCTGGGCTTCAGCAATGCCTTTGGCTTCGTTCACCTCACCGTCCTTTTCCTTGCAGCGGTTGGTCACGTCGATACGGCCATCGGCGCGTAGCCCATAATGAGCCTCGGACTGTACGCAATTACGCTGGAAGAACATCGGCAGCCGCGCCAGTTCGTACCAGGTGCCCTGATAGCGTTGCAGGTCCACCTGCTGGGTGCGCGGCGGTGCGGGGTGGTCGTTGCCGGCGCAGCCGAGCAAGGCAAGGGTCATGCAGGAAAGCAGCAGCGTGGTGCGTAGCGCCATGGTTGATCTCCTTGAAACGGATGAGGGCTTACCTGAGGTTCGATCCCGCGGCGGGGCAAAAGTTGTATGCGCAAACCATTGTCTGCCCAGCTGGGTTACCATCCACGATGGTGAACCATCCAACCCTAGGAGTTCCGTTCGTGACCGAATACACCGCATTCAAGGTCGAGCTGACCGATAGCATCGCCCACGTTCAGATCAACCGCCCGGAGAAGGTCAACGCGATGAACGCGGCCTTCTGGGAAGAGGTCGTCGATATCTTCCAGTGGATCGACGACACCGACGCCGTGCGTGCGGTGGTCATCAGCGGTGCCGGCAAGCACTTCTCGGCCGGTATCGACCTGATGATGCTGGCCTCGCTGGCCGGGGAGATGGGCAAGGACGTGGGCCGCAATGCGCGCTTCCTGCGCAAGACCATACAGCGCCTGCAAGCCTCGTTCACCGCCGTGGACAGCTGCCGCAAACCGGTGCTGGCCGCGGTGCAGGGCTATTGCATCGGTGGCGCCATCGACCTGATCTCGGCCTGTGACATGCGTTACTGCAGCAGTGACGCGCAATTCTCGATCAAGGAAATCGACATGGGCATGGCCGCCGATGTCGGCACGCTGCAACGTTTGCCACGCATCATCGGCGACGGCATGATGCGTGAGCTGGCGTTCACCGGGCGCAATGTCGCGGCGGACGAGGCGCTGCGCATCGGCCTGGTGAACCGGGTCTATGATGACCACGCCGCGCTGCTGGACGGGGTTTTTGCCATCGCCCGCCAGATTGCTGCAAAATCGCCGATCGCGGTGGCAGGCACCAAGGAAATGCTCAGCTACATGCGCGACCACCGCATCGACGATGGGCTGGACTACATCGCCACGTGGAACGCCGCGATGCTGCAGTCCGAAGACCTGCGCGTGGCTGTGGCCGCGCACATGAGCAAACAGAAACCGACGTTCGCCGACTGATCGGGCCGGCGCACGCGCAGTAAAGGAAACCCGAGATGTCAGCACGCTGGACTACCGCAGTACTCGACCCTCAGATCACCGGCGGGCTGGCCGTGGCGCGCAGCCCGGAAGGGTTTCTGCACGACGCCAACGGCGCGCTGTTCCCTCGTGACTGGCTCAAGCGCCAGGGCCTGGATGTGCTGTGCGAACACGGCATTGGCCACTTCGACGGCCAGCCTGTGTTCCTGCTGGAACTGCGCGCTGCCAGCGACGTGCCCGGTTGCAACTGGCGCGGCCTGCGTGCGGTCATGCTGGAGGGTGACTTCGACACCTACAAGGTTCTGGGTTATGCCGCGCAGATCGGCACCTGGGCTCGCGAGCACCGTTTCTGCGGCAGCTGCGGGCAGGCGATGACACAAATCCGCTGGGAGCGGGCGATGTACTGCCAGCCTTGCGACCTGCGCAGCTACCCGCGTATTTCGCCGAGCATGATCGTGCTGGTGACCCGTGGCGACGAAATCCTGCTGGCACGCTCGCCGCGCTTCGTCACGGGGGTGTACAGCACCCTGGCAGGCTTTGCCGAGCCGGGCGAGTCGGCCGAGGACTGCCTGGTGCGCGAAGTGCGTGAAGAAGTGGCGGTAGAGGTGCAGAACATCCAGTACGTCGGCAGCCAGTGCTGGCCGTTCCCGCACTCGATGATGCTGGGCTTCCATGCCGAATACGCGGGTGGCGAGATCGTCATGCAGCCGGACGAGATCGAGGACGCCCAGTGGTTCAGCGTGCACGACCTGCCGCCGCTGCCGGCTGGGCGCTCTATTGCGCGCTACCTGATCGACCTCTATGTCGCTCGCCGCTTAGGCCTGCCCGAACCAGTGCTGCCACGCTAGGCGCACGGTCAACGCCAGCACCACGGTGATGAACACCGGGCGGATGAACTTGCTGCCGCCGCTGATCGCCGTGCGTGCGCCAAAGAAGGCGCCGACCATCACCGACAAGCCCATGCACAGGCCGACGATGTAGTCGACCTGCCCGGAAATGATGAACACCGTCAGCGCCGCGATGTTGCTGACGAAGTTCATGCTGCGCGCCACGCCGCTGGCGCGAACCAGGTCGATGGGGTACAGCAGCAGGGTGCTGACCGTCCAGAACGCCCCGGTGCCGGGGCCGGCCACGCCGTCATAGAAACCCAGGGTAAAGCCCTGCGGGGCCTGCCATTTTTTTCTGATCGGGGCATCGGCGTCCAGCGGTGCCTTGGGCGTGCCGCCGAACAGCAGGTAGAGGCCACAGGCGAAGACGATCACCGGCAGCATTTTGTTCAGCCATTCGGCTGGCATGTAATGGGCCACGATCGCCCCGATCAACGCGCCCACCAGCGTGGCGAACAGCGCCGGGCGCCACTGCGCCGGGTGGAACAGCTTGCGTTTGTAGTAGGTGAAGCTGGCGGTGGCCGAGCCGAAGGTGGAACTGAGCTTGTTGGTACCCAGTACCAGGTGCGGCGGCATGCCGGCTGTGAGCAGCGCCGGGGTGGTGAGCAGGCCGCCGCCGCCGGCGATGGCATCGATGAAACCGGCGACGAAGGCGACCAGGGCCAGAATCAGCAGGGTGAGGGGTTCTACGGTAAGTTCGAAGGGCATGGGTTTTTGGCAGGTGCGGGAAAAAGGCCGGAGGGGGAATGGCCACTCCGAGGCCCGGGATGGTAATCCTCGCAGGCCAAGGTTGTCAGCACCAGTTTTGCCCTTCAGACGCGGTCCCGCATCCGGTACCAGGCCTTGGCGGCGGCTTCCAGCGGTGCTGCCAGCAGGTTACCGCCGGGGAAGTGGCCATTGTCGATGCCTTGGTACAGCGTCAGCAGGTCGTCATCGCCAAGGATGGCGTCGCTGACTGCCCGTGCCGCTGCCAGGGTCGGCAGCACGCCGTGGCCGGAGAAACCCTGCAGCCAGTAGCGTTGGTCCGCGCGGCCGACGTCCGGGGTGCGCTGGATGCTGCAGTCGATATGGCCGCCCCAGGCATAATCGATGGCCACCCCGGCCAGTTGCGGGAACACCCGCTCCAGGTGTGGGCGGGTGGCGCTGGCGACATCCTTGGGAATACCGCCCAGGTAGGTGCAGCCGCCGCCGAACAGCAGGCGGTGGTCCGGGGTCAGGCGGAAGTAGTCGGGGACGAACTGGTTGTCGATCACGCAGCTGTTGCGCGGCAGCAGCGAGCGGGCGAGGTCGGCGTCCAGCGGTGCCGTGGCTACCTGATAGGAACCAACCGGCAACAGGCGGCGCGCCAGGCCGCAGTCGAGGCGGTCGATATAGGCGTTGCAGGCCAGCACCAGCACGTCGCAGCGTACTTCGCCTTGCTCGGTGCGGGCGACGTAGCCGCTGCCGGCCTGCTGGTAGTCGAGCACCTGGCTCTGCTCGTAGATGCGCCCGCCAGCGGCCTCGATGGTGCTGGCCAGGCCCTGGGCCAGCTTCAGCGGGTTGAGGTGAGCACCTTTGGCGTCGTACAGCGCGGCTTGGTAGCGCGGGCTGTGGATCCATTGCGGCAGCTCGTCGCGACCGATCAGGCGCAGGGCGTCGTAGCCCCATTTGTGCTCGGCGTCGTGCAGGGCTTCTGCGAGTATCTTCACACGGCCCGGCAGTACGGCGGTCCACAGGCTGCCCTGCCGGTAATCGATGTCGAAGCCATGGCGCTCGGGCAGTTCGCGCATTTCGTCGGCGGCCCAGCACATGCTGGTCCACAGCCGTCGGGTGCGTTCGACGCCCAGGGCCTTTTCCAGCGGCGCCATATCGCAGGACCAGCCCAGTAGCGCCTGGCCACCGTTGCGACCGGACGCGGCCCAGGCCACGCGGCTGGCTTCCAGCAGCGCCACGCGCTTGCCGGCCTGGGTGAGGCGCAGGGCGGTGTGCAGGCCGCTGAAACCGGCGCCGATGATCAGCACCTCGGTGTCGTGGCGACCTTGCAGGGTAGGGCGCAGAGGGATGCTGGCGGGGTAGGTCTGGGCGTAGTAGCTGGCGACGTGCTGAGCGGATTGCTTGAACATGCGGGGGCCTGATGAAATTTATTGTGATTATTTTCATGAAAATCTAGCATCGTATTTTCATGATGCCAACCTGTTCGTTTTTCCCCCGTGGTTGGATATATGATCGGATGCCGCTCTGCGACCCTTGCGCGACACAAGGCCCTATCAGGAAAACACCATGCGCCGCCTGCCTTCATTGACTGCCTTGCGCACCTTCGAATGTGCTGCCCGCCACGGCCACTTCGGCCGCGCCGCCGCCGAACTGTGTGTCACCGACAGCGCTGTCAGTCACCAGATTCGCCAACTCGAGGAGCAACTCGGTGTTGCCCTGTTCGAGCGTGTCGGCCGTCAGGTACGCCCCAGTGCCGAAGCCGGGCGCCTGCTGCATCACCTGCAACAAGCCTTCGAACTGATCGGCAAGGCCTGCGACGAACTGCGAGACCCTGGCTCCCAGGCGGTGTTGCGGGTGGCGGTGACCGCTGAATTGGCACAGAAATGGCTGGTGACGCGCCTGGCTGACTTCACCAGCCGTTACCCGCACATCACTCTGCACTTGCACGATCAGCCGATCGATGCCGGCGCTCCGGCACTGGATGTCGACCTGGCCATCACCTACGGTACCAGTGCCCTGGACGCCAGCACGCACTTCGTCCGGCCCTTGCCGCTGCTGCAGTTCTTCCCGGTGTGCAGCCCGGGGCTGTTCAACCAGGGCGGCCTCAAGCGCCCGCGCGATCTGGTGCGCCACTGCCTGCTGCATGATGATCAGGACGGCCGCACCTGGACCACCTGGTTGGCCACCCACGCCGAGGACGCCTTGCCCACCCGCCAGTTGTATTTCCCCCACGCCGCCCTGGCCCTGGAGGCTGCATTGCTGGGGCAGGGCATCGCGATGGGGGACAACCTGACCTGTCAGGCTGACTTGCAGAGCGGCCGGCTGGTACGCCCGTTCAGTGCCAGTGTGACGGCACAGGGGCAGTACGCGCTGGTGTGCGAGCGGCTGCGCCTGGAGCGGGCGCCGGTGGCCGAATTCATCGACTGGTTCATCGAACAGCTGGGTGACAGTTGAATTGAATTCAGCTATCGCTGAGTTTTCATCGTTGGATGCCCAGCGCGGGGCGGCGTAGCGTGCAGTCATCGCTCACCGACACGAGGTTGACCCATGGCACGTTCGCTCACCACCACCCCCAAAGCCGATGGTTTCCGCTTGCCTGGCGAATTCGAGCGCAAGGCGCGATGCTGGCTCGGTTGGCCCGAGCGCCCGGACGTATGGCGCAATGGTGCCAAGCCTGCGCAGAAAGTCTGGGTCGATATCGTCAGCGCAATCGCGTCCAGTGAGCCCGTCACGGTCTGCGCCTCTGCTGCGCAGTACGCCAACGCCCGGCGCATGCTGCCGCCGCAGGTGCGGGTGGTGGAAATGACCTGCAACGACACCTGGTTTCGCGACAGCGGTGCTTGCTTCGTGGTCAACGACAGCAGCGGCGAAGTGCGCGGCGTCGACTTCGAGTTCAACGCCTACGGTGGGCTCGACGGTGGCCTCTACTATCCGTGGGACAAGGACGACCAGATCGCCCAGAAAATGCTCGAAATCGAAGGCCTGGACCGTTACCGCGCCCCATTGATCGCCGAGCTTGGTGGTATTCAGAGTGACGGCCAGGGCAGCCTGTTGACCACCGAGCAGTGCCTGCTCAACCGTAATCGCAACGCGCACCTGGGCAAAGCCGAGGTCACCCGCCGCCTGGAGGATTACCTGGGCGCGGACCAGGTGATCTGGTTGCCCCGTGGCTGCAAGTTCGACGAGACCGATGGCCATGTCGACGACCTGGCGTGCTTCGTGCGCCCAGGCGAAGTGGTGCTGCAGTGGACCGATAACCGCGATGACCCGCAGTGGGAGATCTATCAGGAGGCCTACGACATCCTGCGCAGCACCCGCGATGCCCGCGGTCGAGAGCTGAAGGTGCACAAGCTGCCCCAGCCCGACGTATTGCAGTGGACTGCCGAGGAGGCGGCAGGCTTGGACCAGGTCGAAGGGACTCACCTGCGTGAGGCCGGGACCCGCATCTGCGCGTCGTACATCAACTACTACGCCGGCAACTCGGCTATCGTCGTGCCGTTGTTCGGTGACCGCAACGACAGCGTCGCCCAGGCGACCCTTGCCGAACTGTTCCCCGAGCACCGCATCATCGGCATCGACAACTCCCGCGAAATCCTGCTCGGTGGCGGCAACGTCGCCTGCATCACCATGCCGCAATACGCCGGAGGCCGCCGCTGATGAAACTGACCACGCTGGCGGCTGCGGCCGCCCTGGGCTGCACGGCATCGGTGGCCCTGGCGGCCGACGCACAACAGCCCAGCGTCAATCTGTATATCTGGGGCGAATACCTCGCCCCGGATACCCTGCGCAATTTCGAGAAGGAAACCGGCATCCGGGTGGTCGCCGACCATTTCGACTCGCTGGAAACCGCTGAGACCAAGTTGCTGACCGGGGGTAGCGGGTACGATGTTGTGCTCAGTGCCGGCCAGCACCTGAGCCGCGCGATCGCCAGCGGCGCCTTGCAGCCGCTGGACAAAGCCAAGGTGCCGCACCTGGCGGGCATCGGCGAGGAGTTTCGCCAGCACATGGCTGTGTTCGACCCAGGCAACCGCTACGCCGGGACCTATGCCTGGGGCACCACCGGCGTGGGTTACCAGCAGCAGGCCGTGACCATGCGCATGGCCGACGCACCGCTGGGCAGTTGGGCTATGCTGTTCGACCCGCAAGTGGTGGCGAAATTCGCCGACTGTGGGGTAAGCCTGCTCAACGACCCCAATGAAGTGTTCGCCGCGGTGATGCGCTACATGGGCCTGGACATCAACCAGCAGCGCCTTGAAGACCTGAAGGCGGCAGAAGCACAGTTGCGCAAGGTCCGCCCGTACATTCGTTACTTCGACAACGATCGCAACATCAACGACCTGGCCAATGGCGAAACCTGCGTGGCGATGTCGTGGAACGGCAATGTGGCTATCGCCCAAGGGCAGGCGCAGCAGGCGGGCAAGGCGTTCGTGCTGGATTACAGCATTCCGCAGGAAGGCACGTTGATCTGGCTGGATGCGCTGGTGGTGCCCAAGGATGCGCCGCATCCCGAGGCGGCCTGGAAGCTGATGGATTACCTGATGCGCCCGGAAGTGATCGCGCCGATTACCGATACCATTCACTACGCCAATGCGATCACCGCGGCTGATGGCCTGGTGGATGCAGATATTCGCAATGCCCCGGGAACCTACCCACCGGCTGAGGTGAGGGCGCGGTTGTATAGCAAGAATGACAATGGCAAGGCATTCAACCGCGAGCTCACCCGGGCGTTCAGCCGGTTGAAAAGCGGTACCTGATGGGTGATTTGCAGTGACCGTACTCGCCTCTTCGCGATTGAACCCGCTTCCACAGGTGGGAGCGGCTTTAGCCGCGAAGAGGCCGGTACTGGCAATGCATAAGTGTCAGGTTGCTGCCTTCCTCCGAGGCTGACGCGGTTTGCCAGCCGCCGGCTTGCTCCCAGTCGGTTTGCTTTTTCCAGCACCGCTACGCCGCTTCTTCTTCCACGGCGGCGCCGCCCCGGCTGCCGGCCCGCTGATGGTCATGCGCATACCCTGGCAACGCTCCACCAACTTGCCCATCCATGCCGACTGCCGGGCGACGAAGTCTTCCAGGCTCATCTCGCCACTCTGCACCATGTCCAGGGCCTGCTCCCAGATGGCCGTCGTGCCTGGGTCCGCGATGGCACGGGGCACGGCGTCGATCAGGCTGAACGCGGCAGGCGTGGCCGACAATGCCTTGCCGTTCTTCACTAGGTAGCCGCGGTCTAGCAGCCCCTGGATGATGCTCGCCCGAGTGGCCTCGGTGCCGATGCCGGTGGTTTCCTTGAGCTTTTGTTTCAGCCGCGGGTCGTCCACCAGCTTGGCGACGTTCTTCATTGCCTTGATCAGGTCGCCCTCGCTGAAGGGCTTGGGCGGCTGGGTCCACAGGTCTTTGAGTTGCAGGCCTTGCACGCTGCAGTCCTGGCCTTCGCGTAATGCTGGCAGCACTTGGGCGGGGGGCGCCTCGCGGCCTTTGCTCGGGGTCAGGGCTTCGGGCAGGGCGCGGCGCCAGCCGGGCTCGACGATCTGCTTGCCCACCGCGCGCAGGGCATGGCCCGCGCAGTCGAAGTCGGCCTGGGTGCGGTCGAACTCGTGGTTGGGCAGGAACTGCGCCAGGTAGCGGGCGCGGATCAGGGTGTACACCGCCTTGTACTTGGCTGGCAGGCGCGCCGGGTCGCTGGCAGCGGCGGTGGGGATGATGCCGTGGTGGGCACTGACCTTGGCGTCGTTCCAGGCCCGCGAGCGGCGTTGCGGCTCGAGGTAGGGCTGCAGGGGCGCCAGGCTGGCATCGGCCCGTTGCAGGGCGGCGAGGATGCCTGCTGCCTCGGCGTGCTGGCTTTGCGGCAGATAGCCACAGTCGCTGCGCGGGTAGGTGATCAGCTTGTGGGTTTCGTACAGCGCCTGGGCGATATCGAGGGTTTCCTGGGCGCCGAGGCCGAATTTTTTCGAGCACAGCTCTTGCAGGGTACCGAGGTCGAAGGGCAATGGCGCTGCTTCGCGCACGCGCTCGGTGGCCACCTTCATGACCGTTGCGGTGGCGGCCTGGCCGATATCGGCAGCCGCTCGTTGCGCCAGTGCCTGGTTCAGGCAGCGCCCCTGGTCGTCACAGGCGTCTTCCGGCGCCCGCCATTGCGCGTTGAACCCCTGGCCGGCGTGTTCCAGCTGCACGTCGATAGCCCAGAACGGCACCGGCACGAAGTTCGCGATGCTGCGGTCGCGGTCAACCACCAGGCGCAGGGTAGGGGTTTGCACACGCCCCACCGGCAGCACACCCTGGTAGCCGGACTGGCGGCCCAGCAGGGTAAATAGCCGGCTCATGTTCATGCCGATCAGCCAGTCGGCGCGGGAACGGCCCAGCGCCGAGTGGTACAGGTTGAAGGTTTCGTGCCCCGGCAGCAGGCGCGCCAGGGCCTTGCGAATGGACGCGTCATCCAGTGCCGACAGCCACAGGCGCTGCACCGGGCCACGGTAGCGACAATGCTCGACCAGCTCACGGGCGATCATTTCCCCTTCACGGTCGGCGTCGGTGGCAATTACCAGCTCGCGCGCCTCGCCAAGCAGGCGCTTGACCGCCTTGAACTGGCTGGCGGTCTTGGGTTTGACCAGCATCTTCCATTTGTCCGGAATGATCGGCAGGTCGGCCAGGTTCCAGCGCTTGTAGCGTTCGTCGTAGCTGTCGGGCGGGGCGGTTTCCAGCAGGTGGCCGATGCACCAGGTTACGCAGACGTCGGTGCCTTGCCAGCAGCCGTCGCCCTTGCGGGTGGCGCCGAGCACTTTGGCGATGTCTTTTGCCTGGGAGGGTTTTTCGCAGAGGAACAGGCGCATGGCCGGGAACGCTTCATCGGGGAATGATGAGCACTAGGATGCGCAAGCAGGGGCGCGGAGGCAAGTTTTATCTGGATGGATGTACAGCTTTTTGTGAGTGAGCATGTCACCTGCCTGCGCCGGCCTCTTCGCGGGTTACCCGCGAAGAGGCCGGTAAAGGCTATGGGTCAGGGGCGCGAGTCGCGCACCATGTCTACGTGCGGGATGCCGGCTTCGAGGAACTCTTCGCTGACTACGCGGAAGCCCAGCCGCTCGTAGAACGGCGTGGCGTGGACCTGGGCGCTGAGCATCTGCTGCTTCAGGTCACGGTTCTGCGCTTCGACGATCACCGCATTCATCAGTGCGTCACCCACCTTCAGCCCGCGCCAGTCCTTCAATACCGAAACCCGGCCGATGGTGCCATCGGGCAGCAGGCGGGCGGTGCCGATCGGATAGTCCCCTTCCAGGGCCAGGAAGTGCACGGCGGTCGGATCTTCCGAGTCCCATTCCAGCTCCGGCGGCACGTGCTGTTCGGCGATGAACACCGCTTCACGGATACGGCGGATGTCGGCGTTGTCCTTGTGCCAGTCGGCGAGGCGCACACGAATCTTATTCATTGGCGAATCCCAGGCTTCCTTGTTTCACCAGCTGCTGTACCAGCATAAGGCCATCTTCATCCTGCAGCCATTCGCCGAGGTTGTCGATGTGCAGGGCGTCGGCCGCGCACACCAGTTTCAGCAGCTCGCGCAGCTTGCCAGGCAATGGGCAGCTGCGGCCGCTGGCGAACAGCAGCAGGTCGTCTTCGAATGCCGACCAGGCCAGGCGGGCACTCGGGTTGCGGATCAGGATGGCGCCTTGCTCCAGCGCATCGACCAGCTCCTCTTCGCTCAGCTCTTCACCGACGATCTGTTCCGGGTAGCGCGGCTCGGTCATGAACTGGCCAAACCAGGTCAGCAGCAGGTCCTTGTCGTTCATGTGCTTGTCGAGCAGCGCCTTGAGGCGGTCGAGGGCGTCATGCTGGATCTGGTGCGGGTCGCTGGCAGGCTGGGCGTCGGCGTCGCTGTAGCGCTCTTCGTCGGGCAGGAACTGGCCGAGGAAGTCGGTGAAGTGGGTGAGTACTTCGGCGGCGCTAGGGGCACGGAAGCCAACCGAGTAGGTCAGGCACTCGTCCACGGCAACGCCGTAGTGGGCCAGGCGTGGTGGCAGGTACAGCATGTCACCTGGCTCCAGGGTCCATTCTTCGCCCTGCTCGAACTCGGCCAGGATACGCAGGTCGGCATGCTCCAGCAGCGCACTGTCGCTGCTGCACATCTGGCCGACCTTCCAGTTGCGCTGGCCGTGGCCCTGCAACAGGAACACGTCGTAGTTGTCGAAGTGCGGGCCAACGCTGCCACCAGGGGCAGCGAAGCTGATCATCACATCATCGATGCGCCAGCTGGGCAGGAAGCGGAAGTTCTCCAGCAGCTCGGCGACTTCCGGAACGAACTGGTCGACGGCCTGTACCAGCAGGGTCCAGTCTTTTTCCGGCAGCTCGGCGAAGGTGTCTTCGGTGAACGGGCCACGGCGCAGTTCCCACGGGTGGGC